>JAHECQ010000385.1 GCA_024641625.1 Acidimicrobiales bacterium
GTTGCTCATTCCGCTTCGTACAGTGCCACAGTCAGCTCGTCGACGATCTCGTGGAACTCCGGGCTCCTCAGCAGCTCCGGGCTGCGGGGGCGCTCGAACCCGGGATGTCGAATGGTTCGGATGCGCCCGGGCCGCCCGGTCATCACGATGACGCGGTCGGCGAGGAAGACCGCCTCATCCACGCTGTGTGTCACCAACAGGGTGGTCACCTGGTCCGTCGACCAGATCGCCTGCAATTCCACGTTCATTCGCCGACGGGTCACGGCATCGAGCGCCCCGAACGGTTCGTCCAGCAGCAGCACCTCCGGGCGGAGCGCGAGTGCACGGGCGATGGAGGCCCGCTGGCGCATGCCACCGGAGAGCTGCTTGGGTCGGGCATCGGCGAACTCGGCGATCCCGACGAGCTCCAACAGCGAGCGGACCCGATCACGATCCACTGGCTCTCCCGCCACCTTGAACGGTAGAGCCACGTTCTCGGCCACGGTCGACCAGGGCAACAACGCGTGCTCTTGGAACGCGACGCCGAGGCGGTGGCCGGCGACCAGTTCGGAGGGATGTCGACCTCGTATGCGTACCTCGCCGGCGGTTGGCTCCTCGAGCCCGCAGAGCAACCGGAGCACGGTCGACTTTCCACAACCCGACGGACCGAGAAGCGCCACGAACTCACCGGGCGCCACTTCGAGGCTGATGTCGTCGAGAGCCGTCACCGTGTCGTGACGACCCAGCGAGAACTCCTTGGTCACGCCGCACAGACTCAGACCGGTGACACCGGCATCGGATCCATCATCGGGCGGGCCCAACCCAAGACCGCCGTCGGTCGATCGTTCCGTCGGACCGGCGCTCAGGTCGCCCGAAGGCGAGGTGACATCGATGACAGGCGAGGACATCGTCCCAGCCAACGCTCGTCATGTTTCGAGAACATGCACGATCAATGAACCGGATGGAACTGCTTCTGTCGTCAGGCGGTAAGAATCACGTCACCGAGACCCAAGCCACCGAGACCGCGGACCGACGCGGTCGCCGATGCTCGCGCTACCGAAGGGCTCGCCTGGCACTACCTTCGGCATGGATGTCCCCCGTCAGTACGCATCGCTTGGACGCTCGGCGGTCCCGAACCGGCCTGCTGACCGACCGATCGACCATCGGAGCGCACCTCTGCGCGGTGTGGCTGGTGGCCGCACCGGCCGTGGTACGAACATCGATCTGGCTGGCGGGCGCGGTACTGCTCGGGTTGTTGGCCCTCCGGACCCGCCGTTCGCTCCCCACCCGGCGAAACAATCGGTGGCCATTGGCGGGAATCGTGTTCCTCGGGGCAGCGACCGTATCGGTGATGGCCCACGGATTCTCGCCGGTCGGTGACGCCGTGCTGTTGCGCTTCGCCCTGCTGCCCGTACTCGGCATCGCTGCTGCCGCCGTGATGCGATCCGACGTACGACACGCATTGTGGCTGGGTTCGTTGGCCGGTGCCTTTGCGGCCTTGGCGTCGAGCGTCTCGGTTGTCTGGATGGCCGGAGCCGAACGAGCCGCCGGAGCGACCACCAACGCCATCCTCTTCGGCCAGCTGTCGTTGGTGGTCGCTGCTCTCGCCTTGATCCTGTGCCCGACGATGGCCGACGTCCATCGGTGGCCCACGCAATTGAGCCTCGTCGCCTTCACCGCCGGGGCGACTGCCAGCTCGCTTTCGGCTTCTCGAGGACCATGGCTCGCCTTGCCGCTCGTGTTCGGCATCCTCGCCGTCCAGTTCCGGGGTCGAGTCGGGTGGCGTCACGCCCTGCTCCTGCTGGCATGCGTGGGCGCCAGCCTGAGTGCTGCCGGCTTCCTCGGTGGGCAGGAGATGCAGCGAACGCAAGAGGTCGTCTCCGAGAGTGTCGACTACTTCCATTCGTCACCGGCCACTGACGCCCGAGCCACCTCGGTGGGCAGTCGCCTCGACATCTGGCGGACCGCCGCTGATGGCTTCACGGCCGAACCAGTGCTGGGCATCGGCTGGGGCAACCTCAACGCACTGCTGGTGAGCGAGGCACGGTCCGGGGTGATCACCGACTACGCAGCCGAGTTCAGCCATGCCCACAATCAATATCTGAGCGTCTTGGTCAGTGGTGGGATCGTCGGCCTGATGGCGTTGATCTTCCTCCTGGGGGTCCCCGGAGTCGCCTTCGGACACGCTCTGTTCGCCGCTGAGGGCACCAATCGGACGATCGGGGCGGCCGGTCTGATGGTGGTTGGCGCCTACGCCACATTCGCCCTGACCGAGAGCGTCTTCGAGCGGGCGTTGCCGGCCGCGTTCTTCGCCTTGGTCGTCTCGGTGCTCCTGGGCCACCTCCAACCGGAGACGACGCTGGTCCCGCCGGCCCTCGGGCCGATGCCCGAGACCGGTGACGATCTCGTCCCGATCCCGGGCTGAACCCCCTGGCGCCGGGTTCGCCTACCTCGCAGGGTGCACATCCACCGAGGTGGGGTTGACCAGGATGTCGAACACCGCACTTCGCTTGGCCGATGCGGTGATCAGCGCGTCGAGGTCGGCACGAGTCGCATTTCCATCGACATCGATGGCGATGTCGATGTGGCTGAAGCCATTGCGCACATCGGGGTCGATGCCGAGAATGCCCTGGACGTCCATCTTCCCGCGAACGGAAGCGTCGATCTTGGTCAGCTCGATACCCCGATTGGCAGCCGTGGTCGCGACGCCGGCAACGATGCACGTGGCCAAGGCGTGGAGCACGTATTCATGTGGTGTTGGACCATGGCCATGACCCAGGGTGGGGTGATCGCTGGTCGCGCTGAACTCCTGGGCGTGAAGCTGATCGGCTCCGGCTCCGTACCATTCGTGGATCGATGACCGGGCGGCCGTTCCTTCGATCCAGGTGGTCTTGGCCGAGAACTCGAAGGCGGCAAGCGCCGGGTCGTCGGTCAACTTCGCAATGGTGCCACGCAGCTTTGCGAGAGGCACACCGTTGATCTCGGTAGGGACAGTGGTCTCAGTAGGGACAGTGGTTTCGGTGCTCATGATCGAGGTCTCCTGGGTTCGGTCGACGTTCACGTCGACGTGTTGGTTCGTTGAACCGACGATCGCACGATCACGTGGTTCGGTCTTGGAGACTGCCTGGAGAATCCTGCAGAGGGGGTGAAGAAGCGATACTCCAGCTGATCTTCAGCCGGTTGAAGGCTTCGGCGACGACACCGCCGACCGGTCGCCCCTGGAGCTCGGTCGATGGTGAGTTACGGCGTCGCAATGACCGAGCGTCGCTTTGTTGGCAAACTGGGTCTTCGACGAGTTCGAGGGGCCTACCCGTGATCCTGCAATTTGAAGACTTCGAGTTGGATCTGGCCCGCGTCGTGCTTCGGCGCGAGGGGACCGAAGTGCGGATCGAGCCCCAGGTCTTCGATCTTCTGAGCTGTCTGATCCAGCGCCGGGGTCAGGTGGTCCGCAAGGAAGAACTGCTCGATGAAGTGTGGGGGGACAGATTCGTGAGCGAGTCGGCCTTGACCACGCGGATCAAGTCGGCCCGCCAGGCCGTGGGCGACACCGGCGCCCGCCAGCAGGTGATCCGCACGGTGCACGGCAAGGGGTATGAGTTCGTCGCCGAGGTTCATGTGGTCGCGGACAGCCATTCGACTGAGGTCTCGGCCGCTGTCGATCGTTCCCCGAACGGCCTTGCCCTCCCGGCGGCGCTGCAGCCGCTCATCGGGAGAGACGCACTGCTGGCCGAGCTCCTCGAGGCTCAAGCGGCCAGCCGGCTCGTCACCCTCGTCGGCACCGGTGGCGTCGGCAAGACGTCGGTTTGCTTCGAACTCGCTCGAACAGTGGCCGATCGCTACGCCGATGACGTCTTCGTGGTCGAGTTGGCCACGGTCGTCGACCCGGATGCCACTCTCGGGGCGTTTGCCACCGCGCTCGACGTGAACACGAGCCAACGGACATCGATCGGCGACGCGATCGTCGAAATGCTGCGCCAACGTCACGCGTTGCTGGTGCTCGACAACTGCGAACACATCATCGAGCCGGTCGCAACCTTGGTCGAGCGGATCCTGCGGAACGCGCCGCGGGTGTCCATCCTGGCGACGAGTCGCGAGCCGTTGGCTGTCATCGGTGAGCACGTGTGGACGGTGGAGCCGCTCCGGTTCGTCGACGACAACGCCGAGTCGATTCTCGAGCTGGCGAACGTTCCGGCCGTGGCCCTGTTTCTCGAACGA
>JAHECQ010000386.1 GCA_024641625.1 Acidimicrobiales bacterium
TGCTCGCCGCCGATCTTCTGCCACCCGAGATTGCACTCGGCCGCAAGCCGCGTCCCGGCCTGGGAGATGCCGCCACCATCGCCGACGTCGAACTGTTGGAGTGAGTCGAGCGAGCGCCGGATCGACCCGACGAGGTGAGCTGTGGCCCACTCGGGTCGGATGGATGAATACTGCATAATGACGCTTATGTCTGATACGCCCGATCGGCTCCGGCCGAGCGATCCTGCGGCTGCTGGCTCTCCTTCGCCACCTCTGCGACGATGTCGGGCATGCTGACCGAAGAGGACATCCGTTCCGCACTCGACCGACTACTCGAGCGCCGCACCGCCTCCACCCGACTCACGAGCATGGGCGTGGGATCCGACGATCTCGATGACGGACGCCGGTACCTGGCGGCCACGGTGAACGACGGCTGGCATGTGCCGACCTGGCCCAAGGCCCATGGCGGTCGCGACGCCACGCCGGCGGAGAATGCGCTGATCGGTCGCGTCCTGCGCGAGTACGTCGTGCCCGACATGTACGCATTCGCCATCGGGCTGGGCATGGCCGGGCCTGCGCTGTTGGCTCATGGCACGCCGGTCCAACAGGACCTCTGGCTCCGCCCCATCGCAGCCGGCACCGAGATCTGGTGTCAGATGTTCTCCGAGCCCGAGGCCGGTTCGGATCTCGCCAACCTCGCCATGCGCGCCGAGCGAGACGGCGATGAGTGGGTGCTCTCCGGGCAGAAGACCTGGACGAGTCGGGCCATGTGGGCCGACTGGGCAATCTGTCTCGCCCGCAGCGACGTCGAACAACCCAAGCACAAGGGGCTGACGATGTTCGTCGTGCGGATGGATGCACCCGGTGTCGACGTACGGCCGTTGGGCCAGATGAACGGAGACACCCACTTCAGCGAGGTCTTCGTGGACGATGCTCGCATCCCCGACGCCTGGCGGCTCGGAGATGTCGGCGAGGGTTGGCGGGTCGCCATGACCGTGCTCGCCCACGAGCGGGCCGGAGGCGCCGGACGCGGCGGTGGCGACGGCAGCATGCGCGAGAGCCGCGTGCCTTCTTGGATCGCCGACCTGCTCACTCCCCCCTCACGCGCCGAACATGCACGTTCCCCGGTGGCGCGCGACCAGATGATGTGGTTGTACGCCTTCGACATGATCAGCCGTTGGACCGCACAACGAGCCTCCGACGAGGCCCGAGCCGGTGGCGCTCCTGGACCGGCCGGCTCAGGGGCCAAGTTGCGCACGGTCACCTCGTACAAGGGCCGCAACTATCTGGTGAACCGATCCATCGGCGCCGAGGGGATGCTGGCTGATGGGCATGGCGCGCTGGAGACCATCACCTCGCCCTCGATGTCCATTCGCGGGGGCACCGACGAGATACAACGCAATATCCTCGGCGAGCGGGTCCTGGGCTTGCCCGGCGAACCCCGCCTCGACCGCGACCCTCCCTGGAGTCAGAGCCGCCGGGGCCTCTGATCGGATGATCAGACCTCGCCGAACAGCTTGAAGCTGGTGGCAAGGCGGCCGCCGAAACGCTCGCCGGTGGCCTGGGCCATGCCGGTCAGGAAACTGCGCGCGTCGGCCATCGGCCCACCCAGCGCTTCGAGGTAGGTCGCGTGGGCCTCGAGCGAGGCGATGGCCCGTTCGAGACCGGGTTCGATCGCCATCGCATGCGTCGGGTTCGCCGCTCCGGAGATGGCCACCCAACGCACACCGTCCCAGGGTTCGACCATCCCGCCGATCTGCTCGGGATGGATCCACCGGTTCCCGGCATCGCCGACCGCGTCGAGGACGGCCCGACCGGTGTTGCGATGGTCCGGCGAATTCCATCGCACACCGAACCAGGTGTCCTCGTGATTCAAGGTGACGATCAGCTGTGGTCGATGTCGCCGAATCGCTCCCGCGATGTCGCGGCGCAGCGCCACCGTGTTCTCGATGGTTCCGTCACGGTGGTCGAGGAACTCGACGGTGTCGACCCCGACACACGCCGCAGCCGCCACCTGCTCGGCGGCGCGAAGTCGACCGCACTCTGACGGTTCGATGCCGTCGATGCCCGCCTCTCCCCTGCTGATCAGCAGATAACTCACCGTCTTGCCGGCATCGGTCCACATCGCCACTGCCGCCGAGGCTCCATATTCGAGATCATCGGGATGAGCCACGACCGCAAGGACCCGGTCGAAGTCGGTCGGCATGTCGAGAAGGTCTGGCACCGAAGTATTCTGCCACCTCCGGAGGAAGTCGAGGGTCGTGCTCGGCATCAGGCCGACGAACGAGGCCAGGGCCTCGGCACGAGGCAAGTCGAAGTAGCGCTCTCGAAGATCGGTGGCGTGCAACGCCGAGCCCTGTGCATCGTCCACCGGCTCGGCATGCACCAGAGGCCACTCGGGAAAAGCACGCAGGTAGTCGCTGCTCGGGTCCTTGAAGTGCCCGACGAGCACGATCGACGGTCGTTCGACACCGCGTTCGGTCAACGCGTCGAGGACCTCGCGCTGTACCAGTTGCGCCCACCTCGGCTCGTCGTTGAGGTCGGGGACCGGCAGAACGATCAGACGCTCTCGATCGGCCTCGCCGAGAGCGCCGGCAATCATCTCGATCCTCTCCCCGGCGGTGAATGGGTTCCGGTCGGTTCGCGATTCCTGGCTCGAACCGACGATCACCACGCACCACTTGCCCGCCAGCAGTGCGCGGTTCACCAAGGCGAGGTGGCCGTTGTGGAACGGTTGGAAGCGACCGATGACCACCGCAGCCTCAGCGGGCTCGCCCAACGGCTTCACGCTCCGTAGTAGGCGGCAATGGGCATCTGCCGTCCGGCGCCGAAGGCTCGTGACCGTACCCGGATGATGGGGGGCGCCTGCCGACGCTTGTATTCACTCGTCCAGATCATGCGCCGTACTCGATCGACCAACGCTCGGCCGTCCTCGCTCTGGCGCAATTGCTCGACGAACGCCACGGCCTTCCCGCGTTCGGCGTCGTCGAGATGTTCACCTTCGATCAGGATCTTCAGCACCTCGTCGAGCACCGGATAGGGAGGCAGACTGTCGGTGTCCTTCTGGTCGGGCGCCAATTCCGCCGACGGCTCCTTGTCGATGATGGCACTCGGAATCAGCTCTCGACCGGCCGAGGCGTTCAAGTGCCGGCAGAGTTCGAACACCTCGGTCTTGTAGAGATCGCCGATGAGGCTCAAACCGCCGTTGGTGTCGCCATAGAGCGTGCAATACCCCACCGACAGCTCGGACTTGTTGCCCGTGGTCAGCAACAGATGGCCGTAGTGATTGGAGTACTCCATCAAGACCGTGCCCCGAATCCGGGCCTGGAGGTTCTGCAGGGTCAGACCGGAGGGTGGTTCGCCGAAGGATTGCTCGAACGCCCGACGGTAATCCTCGACGAGATCGCGTATGGGATGTGTGTGGAGCACCACGCCGAGGTTCCTGCACAACTCGACGGAGTCATCGACCGAGCCGGCCGAGGAGAACTGCGACGGCATCGTGATGGCGGTGACACTGTCCGCCCCGAGTGCCTCGACGGCCAGGGCCACCGTCAAGGCGCTGTCGATACCGCCCGATGACCCGATGACCACCCGGGTGAACCCACAGCGTCGGGCATAGTCGGTGAGACCGAGGACGATCTGGCGTCGGTAGAACTCCGACGTCGACAACCCCTCGAAGGCAATCGCTCCGCCTGGCGGAGTCGTCTCGGACGATCGTCCATCCCGGGCCCCGGCCAGCGGAACCTCCAGGGTGATCACCTGCTCGACGAAGCGGTTTGCCTCGAACACGACGCCCTCGTCGGGTTGCACGACGAACGAGGCCCCGTCGTAGACCAGCTGATCGTGCCCACCGATCTGGTTCACATAGACGATCGGCAAGCCGGTCCGGCGGCTCGCGGCCGTGAACGTCTGATGGCGCTCATCGCGTTTGGCCACGCTCGAGGGACTGGCGTTGATCGAGATGACCAGGTCAGGATCGACCCCGCGCAGCCGTTCGAGCGGATTGAGCGCGTACGCACCCCCGCCGGGACGCCCGTCGTTCCAACCGTCCTCACAGATCATGAAGCCCACTCGAGCCCCTCGGATCTCCAGCGTCGCTGCGACGTCCGGTCCGGACTCGAAGTATCGATGCTCGTTGAAGATGTTGTAGGTCGGCAGCAGCTGTTTGGCGTAGGTGAGCACGCGCTCACCTCGATGGAACACCACGAGCATGT
>JAHECQ010000387.1 GCA_024641625.1 Acidimicrobiales bacterium
GTGACTTCCAGTCGGTGGTGATTCCGAGACGGAAGCCATAGGGGTTGACTTTCTGGCCCATCAGGCGTCTCCCTCGGGTTCTTCGGCGGCGGCTGACTCATCCGCTTGTTCGACGACCTCGGCCTCGACGACCTCGGCCTCGACGACCTCGGCCTCGACGACCTCGGCCTCGACGACCTCGGCCTCGACTGATTCGTCGGCGGCGGGAGCATTCTCGCCCCGGCTGCGGGCGACTCGAGCCCGACGGGAGGCAGCTGCGTCTCGGTTGGTGCCGCGGCCGGCAGCCTGGCTCCGCAGACGATCGAGTTCGTCGTCGCTCAAGCGGGACACGATGACCGTGATGTGGCAGGTGCGCTTGGCGATGCGTCCGGCACGACCCCGGGCACGGGGCCGGAAGCGCTTGAGCGTCGGACCTTCGTCAGCGAAGCAGGCCGACACATAGAGTTCCTCGGCGGGGATCTCGTCGTTGTGTTCGGCATTTGCGACTGCCGAAGCCAGCACCTTCGTGATCTCCTTGGAGACGCCGCGCTCGCTGAACGCCAGAATCTGGCTGGCTTCCCCGACGTGCTTGCCCCGGATCAGGTCGAGTACGACCCGAGCCTTGAACGGCGACACCCGCAAGTAGCGAACCTGAGCCCGCGTGCCCGGACGCTCGTTGGTCTTCGTTCCGGTCATCGCCGCCCCGACTTCTCTTGGCCGGCGTGATACCGGAAGGTACGAGTGGGCGAGAACTCACCGAGCTTGTGGCCCACCATCGCCTCGGTGATGTAGACGGGCACATGCTTGCGGCCATCGTGCACTGCGATCGTGTGGCCGACCATGTCGGGGATGATCGTGCTTCGCCGTGACCAGGTCTTGATCACGCGCTTCTCGTTCTTGTCGTTGAGTTCGTCGACCTTCTTCAAGAGATGGTCGTCGACGAACGGACCCTTCTTCAGACTGCGCGGCATCGTTACCTCCGTCCGCCACGCTTGCGCCGGCGGCGAATGATCTGGTCATCGGATTTCTTGGGCTTGCGGGTTCGGCCTTCGGGCTTACCCCAGGGGGAAACCGGGTGGCGACCACCCGAGGTCTTGCCTTCGCCACCGCCATGGGGGTGGTCGACGGGGTTCATGGCCACGCCACGGGTCTGAGGGCGCTTGCCCTTCCAACGCGAGCGACCTGCCTTGCCGATCTTGATCAGCTCGTGTTCGGCATTGCCGACCTCACCGACGGTGGCCATGCAGTCGATCGGCACACGACGCATCTCGGTCGAGGGCAGCCGCAGGGTGGCGTTGACGCCCTCCTTGGCCACGAGCTGAACGCTCGTGCCGGCTGAACGCGCCATCTTGGCGCCCGCACCCGGCTTCATCTCGACGTTGTGGACCACGGTGCCAACGGGGATGTACCGCATCGGGAGCGCGTTGCCCGGGCGAATGTCGGCACTCGGGCCCGACTCGAGCATGTCGCCGACCTTGAGGTCGCGCGGCGCCAGGATGTATCGCTTCTCGCCGTCCAGGTAGTTCAGCAACGCAATACGACAGTTGCGGTTCGGGTCGTACTCGATGGATGCGACCCGAGCCGGCACACCGGCCTTGTCGCGCCGGAAGTCGACGATGCGGTAACGACGCTTGTGACCGCCACCACGGTGGCGGGAAGTCTTGCGTCCGTAGTTGTTGCGGCCACCGCTGCTCGTCTGTTTGGCCAGGAGACTTTTCTCCGGCCGGCTCGTCGTGAGCTCGGAAAAATCGGAGGTTGTCTGGAACCGCCGACCGGCGCTGGTTGGTTTGCGCTTGCGAATCGCCATCAGGCTCTACTCCCGTGTCCCGGCCTCAACTGCCGAAGAGCTCGATCTCACCCTCGGAAAGGGTGACGATGGCTCGTTTACTGTCTTGCCGCTTGTTCCAGTGTCCGGTCTTGCGGTTGCGTACGCGTTTGCCCTTGCGGTTCAGGGTGTTGACCTGTGCGACCTTGACGCCGTCGAAGATCGCCTCGACCGCTGCCTTGATCTCCGGCTTGGACGACCCGGGCGCCACCACGAAGGTATAGGCGTTGTGGTTGTCGACCTGGTTGTACGTCTTCTCGCTCACGACCGGGCGAATGATGACGTCGTGCGGATCTTTCATCTCAGTCCTCTCCTCCGGTCGAACCTGGCAACTGCGACTGGTCGAAGACGACATAGTCACTCACCAGCACGTCGTAGGTGTTCAGTTGATCACCGAAGAGCAGATGAACCTCGGGGAGGTTGCGAAGGCTCTTCCACACGAGCGAGTTCTCACGATCCAGAACGACGAGTGCGCGACCCGACACGCCGAGGTCAGTGAGGGCTTGCTTGCCCGCCTTGGTGCTCGGCTGGTCGATACCCCAGTCCGCCACGACCACGACACGAGACATGACTGCCCGGTCACTCAACGCTGAACGAAGCGCGAGACGCTTCATCTTCTTGTTGGTCCGCTCGGAATAGTCACGAGGCTGCGGGCCGTGGGCCACGCCACCACCGATCCACAGCGGCGAACGGCTCGAGCCGGCACGGGCCCGTCCGGTACCCTTCTGCTTCCAGGGCTTGGCACCGCCACCGCGGACTTCGGAGCGGGTCTTGGTCTTGTGGGTACCGGCACGCTTGGCCGCCAACTGTGCGTTGACGACCTGATGCATCACCCCGACGTTCGGCTCGATGCCAAAGGTCTCCGGGTCGAGTTCGACGATGACTTTCTCCACGGCCATCAGGCGCTCACTTTCTTGACCGCATTGCGGATGATGACCGTGCCGCCACGGGCTCCCGGCACAGCACCGCGAACGAGGAGAAGTTGGTTCTCCGGGTCGGCCTGGACGATCTTGAGATTCTGCGTGGTCGTGCGATCGTTGCCGGAGTGGCCGGCCATCTTCACGCCCTTGAACACTCGGCTCGGGGTGGCACACTGGCCGATCGACCCGGGCATGCGGTGCACGAGGTGCGCACCGTGGGTGGCTCGCTGGCCCTTGAAATTGTGACGCTTCATGACACCGGTGAAGCCTCGGCCCTTGCTCGTGCCGATGGCGTCAACCATCTCACCGGCTGCGAAGAGATCGGCGGTGAGTTCCTGGCCGACCGAGTAGGAGGACACGTCATCGAGTCGGAGCTCGACCAGTTCACTCCCCGGGGTGACGCCGTACTTGGCGAAGTGACCCGCCTCGGGCTGGGACAACTTGCTCGGATCCTTCAGGCCGAAGGTGACCTGCAACGCCGAGTATCCATCGGTCTCGGGAGACTTGATCTGCACGACCCGACAGGGAGTGACCTTCACGACCGTCACGGGGACGATGCGATTCTCGTCATCCCAGACCTGTGTCATGCCGACCTTCTCGCCGACAATCGCCTTGTTCGTCATGCTTCTTTCTTCTTCCGTCAGCGGGCTCGCACCCCGAAGGAGCGTTTGAGCCGTTCACGTAAACGCTCCGCCAGCCTCGATCGGCTGCGGAGCGTTGACTGGGTTGTGCCGGCGGGTTCCCTGTACCAGAAGGACGAGGGCCTAGTCGGACGTCGATTCGGAGAGTGGTTCGGAAACCTCTCCACCGGACCTGGCAAGGCTACTGGGCCGGGTGAGCGGTTCCACCGACTGCCTTGTCGAATTCCCGGGACACCCCGGGCCGGACACGGGCGGATCGAGCACGTCGGTGGGACCGGACGCCGCAGCCGAAGGACCTTCGGCGAAAAAGCGGGGAGGCCCGGGCGAACCCGGGCCTCCCTGCATGTTTGTGGCTCAGACGCAGATCGTCAGAGCTGCTGAATCTTGATCTCGATGTCGACGCCTGCCGGCAACTCGAGCCGCTGGAGGGAGTCGACGGTCTTGGCGTTCGGCTCCAGGATGTCGATCAAACGCTTGTGCACTCGCATTTCGAAGTGCTCGCGGCTGTCCTTGTCCTTGTGAGGCGACCGAATGACGCAGAAGCGATGCTTCTCCGTGGGCAAGGGGATGGGGCCCCGGAATTCGGCGTTGGTCCGAGCGACCGTCTCGACGATCTTGGTGGTCGACTGGTCGATGATCTCGTGATCGTAGGCCTTGAGCCGAATGCGGATCTTCTGCTTTGCTGCCATGTTCGGAGTCCGTCCTACTTGATGATCTTGGTCACACGACCAGCACCAACCGTACGCCCACCCTCACGAATAGCAAACCGCAACCCCTCATCCATCGCAATCGGATTGATCAACTCAACCGTCATCTCCG
>JAHECQ010000388.1 GCA_024641625.1 Acidimicrobiales bacterium
CCACGGGATCCGCCGGCGGAGTGATCGAGGCCTTTGGCTCGTTCGTGGTTGGTGGGTCACTGGTGGTCGGGCTCGTGGTGTTCATGATTCTGGTGGTCATCCAGTTCGTCGTGATCACCAATGGCGCGGCCCGCGTCGCCGAGGTCGGTGCGCGATTCACCCTCGACGCCATGCCCGGCAAGCAGATGGCCATCGATGCCGATCTCGGTGCCGGCCTCATCGACGAGGAAACCGCCCGGCGCCGCCGGGAAGAGGTCGCCCAAGAGGCCGATTTCTACGGTGCCATGGACGGTGCGTCGAAGTTCGTCAAGGGCGATGCGGTCGCGGGCGTCATCATCACCCTGGTCAACCTGCTCGGTGGCATGGTCATCGGAGTGGTCGAGCGGGGTCTCGGTTTCGGTCAAGCAGTCGACGTGTACTCGACGCTGACCGTCGGCGATGGGCTGGTTTCGCAGATACCGGCGCTGCTCATCTCGATCGCCAGCGGCATCATCGTCACCCGTGCCGCGGGAGGTTCCGACCTGGGGTCGGACATCGTCGACCAGTTCGCCGCCCAGTATCAGGCGATGCAATACGGGGGCACTGCCGTGATCCTGCTCGGCTTTGCGCCGGGCCTTCCCTTCGTCCCCTTCGTCGTGGTCGGGGGCAGCATGGTGCTCCTCTCCCGTCGTCTGCGCAATCGGGCCGAGGCGGCCACCACCATCGCCGCAGCCGGCACCGCCGCCGAGGCAGTCATCGATCCCGATGATCCAACGCAGCTCGCGGCGGAGATTCGCCCTGAACCCCTGGGACTCGAGCTTGCCGTGGACATGGTCGACCTGGTCGATCGCAACGCGGGCGGAGACCTCCTCGATCGCGTACGAGCCCTCCGCCGCAAGCTGGCGTTGGAACTCGGCCTGATCATCCCGGCCGTCCACACCAGGGACAACATGGAGTTGGCATCAGGCGAGTACGCCATCATGCTGCACGGCGTGGAGATGGCTCGTGGGCGAGCGCCGTCGGGTCATCTCCTGGTGATCTCCGAACGGCTGGACGAGCTCCCTGGCCCCATCGAGACCGAGCCGGTGTTCGGATTGCCCTGCAAATGGATTCGCAGCGAGCAGCGCATGTTGGCCGAGACCGGCGAGTCGACCATCATCGATCGAGCATCGGTGATCACGACGCACCTGGCCGAGATCGTCCGAACGAACGCGGCCGACCTCCTGAGTCGACAGGAAACCAAGGAACTCATCGAGCTCGTCCGACAGACAGACCCTGCGGTCGTCGAGGAGCTTCACAACAGCGATCTCACGATGGCCGAGGTTCAGCGGGTCCTCCAGGAGTTGCTGTCGGAGTCGGTTCCGATCCGCGACATCGTGCGGATCGTCGACGTGCTCAGCGAGCGCGCCCGTATCGCCCGAGACGTGCCGTTCCTGACCGACGCCGTGCGCGCTGCACTTGGACCCTCGATCTCGGCCAGCAACTCGACGGCTGATGGCGTGCTCCCCGTGGTCACCCTGGACCCGGTTCTCGAGCACCGGCTGGCGACCAGCCTGCGAGTCGGGAACAGCGGCGTGGACTTCCAGCTCGAGCCGAACGAACTGCAAGCGGTCATCCAGGCATTCCGCCAGAAGGTGACCGAGGTCGAGCATCGTGGCCACTCGCCCGTGGTGCTGACCGCATCGAGCCTTCGCAGGCCACTGCACCGGCTACTGGCGTTGACCGAGATCAATGCCCCGGTACTGGCAATGGACGAGCTCGGACCTCAGGTCCGAGTCGAGACCCAGGGTCTGATCACACTTCCCGCATTGGAGAGGATGAACTATGAACCAGCAGCATCGTTACACGGGGCCTGAGCTGAGCGCGTTGCTCGACCAGGTCCGCAGAGAACTCGGGGCCGAGGCGACGATTCATGCAGCCAACAAGATTCGCACGGGCGGCGTGGCCGGCTTCTTCACCAGCGAAGCCTTCGAGGTCGTGGCATCGCGTGGGCCCGAGGCCATGGACATCAGCGGTTTCCCGGATCTGACCGATTATCCCGACGACGAGGACTTCGACGGTGGGGTGGATGTCGGACCGATCAGAGCCGCCTCGACCGCCAGAGGTTCGGGCGGCGGTGTCGGTGCCGCGTTGCTCGAACGCGCCGAGGCGATCAGCATCCAGGAACGAATCCAACTGTCGAGACCGAGTGGATCAATAGCCGTCGACCTGCGAAGCCCTGCGCACGATCAACAGTTCGGACTGCACTTGCGTCGCGAGCTCGAGGACTCCCGTCGTGGATTGAAGTCGCCACACCCGGCATTCTGGGACCTGTTGCGTGACTATGAAAAGCGCACTGTTCCGCGCGACGCTGACAGCGAAGTCGTTGCCGTGGTGGGCAATCTCGAGTCGGCGGTCGGGCTGGGCAAGCGGCTGTGTCGACAAGGTACCGATGACAATCGGGAGCTCGTGGTCCTCACTCCCGTCAAGGACGCGTTGGGCTTGCCCCCCTGGCAGATCGCCACGAGGAGCAAGGACCTGGCCGAGCGGCTCGAGCACTGGTCGGTGTATGAGCGCAAAGCGGTCGTGGTCTTCGACGTCGCCATTGGTGACACGATCACGACCGAATTCGAACGAATTCGGCGAGCGGGCTGCGGCATCGTGCATCTGGCGCTCGATCAGTCGCTGTCGGCCCGCAAGGTGTTCGCCATGCTCCAGGAGATCGGCGGGCACGCGGTCGTCGATGTGATGCACGAAGCCGACCCTGGCTACCTGCTCGGGTTGGTGGCCCGGAGCGTCCCGTTGGTCAGCGTTGCCGGCCGCAAGGTGGATCCCGCATTCCTGATGGCGTTGGCAGCCCACGCAACTGATGAGTGAGCCCGACGGTCGCCGAATACAGCTGGTTGCAGCCCCGGAACCGAGCCGCCGAGAGGCGCTCTTGACGGGCATCGGCCTTCTCGGAGGTCTGTATCTCGGTCGCGCGTCGCTGGTGGCTGCGGCGACCGGCGCCGAACGCATCGATGCCGCGTTGGCCCATTTCGTGTTCATGGTCCTGGTGTGCGTTGGCTCCCTGCTGGTGCTCGGAAGGCTCATCGATACCGTCGGCGAGATGGCCTCGGCCGGGGAACGACGAGGAATGGATGATGAGATGGCACAGAGAACAGCCGCAGGCGATGCCTCCCTCGTCGCGCCCGACGAGATAGGTTGACCGACGTGATCGTGCAATCAACGCGCTTCGGTGAGATCGATGTCAGCGAGGATCGTGTCATCGACTTCGGCGATGGCCTCCTGGGATTCCCCGAGTCGACGTCGTTCATCCTCGTCGAGATCGAGGACGACCCGTACTACTTCTGGTTCCAAAGCGTCACCGAGGCCGAGCTCGCTTTTCTCGTTACCCGGCCCTGGGATTTCTATCCCGACTACGAGATCGATGTCCCCGACGACACCGTTGCCGGTCTCGGTCTGGAGGACCCTGCGCATTCTGAGGTCTTCCTGCTCCTGACGGTGCAGACGAACGGCGCAGAAGCCACCGGAATCACGGCCAACCTGCTGGGACCGCTGGTGGTGAACACCGAGAATCGACGAGCCAGCCAGGTCGTGCAACACAGCACGGACTATTCGACCCGCGAGCCACTGGGAGCAAGCTGATGTTGGTGCTGAGCCGCAAGCCGAACCAGTCGATCGTCATCAGTTCCGACATCATCGTCACGGTCATCGAGATTCGTGGCGATCAGGTACGACTTGGCATCAAAGCGCCCCGGAATGTGACCGTTCACCGTGACGAGGTGGCAGCGGAGATCCGCCGGGCCAACCAAGAGGCTGCTTCTGCACCGGCCCCGTCGTCACTTCCCCTTCCCCGGCCCCCTGCCCGCTCCTGAGCCCACCGGCCTCCTGAGCCCACCGGCCTCCTGAGCCCAAACTGCGTGCACTTGCTGCCGCTTGGCGGTGCCAAACTGCACGCGGTTTGACCGGAAGCGTGCTCTGTCGTCCGAAGATTGCTCAGTTGGCCACAGAGCGCTTCGCCTCTCAGTTGCCTGCGGGACGGTAGGTCCAGTGCCAGGGCTCGCGGGGAACATCCTCGACGAACCCGTAGCGCCATCCGTTGTCGCGCATCCATGCCTGAGCTCGGTCATCGAGGTCGAGGTCGGTGGCGACGCCCCAGCCGTGATTCGACGTGCCCGGCGTGGCCGCCAGACCACCCTGCCGGTAGAGGCCTTTCTCCTCG
>JAHECQ010000389.1 GCA_024641625.1 Acidimicrobiales bacterium
GAGTTTCTCGCAGCCGCAGCGGAGTGCGCCGTGCTGATCAGTGATTCTGGCGGCGTGCAGGAGGAAGCGGCGGTGTTGAAACGTCCAGTGGTGATCGTGCGAGACTCGACGGAAAGGCCCGAGTTGGTGGGGACCTTTGCCTACCTCAGTGGCGGGGATTCGTTGGCAGATACCGCAAACGGCATCCTGGCTGATCTCGACGCCGTCCGACATCGGTTGGACAGCGTCGGCTACCCATACGCGCGGGGGGGAGCCGCCGAGGCGGTCCGCCTCACGCGCGGACTTCTTTCACCGATACCGCTACCGTGAACCTGCCCAGCAAACTCATCCGCGAGGTCACGCCACGATTCGGCTGTCCACGCAAGTCGCGCCAACTGGCGGTTGTTCGAGCACTGCGGGACGCTGCGATTCAGGTAGGTCGGCCAAATGGCGTACGATCCAGCCTCGCTAGTCTCATCGCTGCGAACGGTCTACCTTGAGGTCCCTCGAACGCCCCAACCAACGCACCCAGCGTCCCTCCCGCGCGGTGTTCGTGGGCAACAACGCCGCGACGATTCAATGCGCCGTCATGGCGCGGCAGGCCGGCGTCGATGCCGCGCTCGTCGTCCTGCGTAGCCCCTCTCTGCTCGTGCAGGCGCTCCACCTCGGCTTCATGACCGAAAGCCCGGATGGACTCACGACGTGGTTTGAGACCAACACGGCGGACTTGCTCTTCAGTATCGCCAATGAATACGTGCTGGATGCCGACCTGCTTTCCCAAGTGGGTACAGCAGTCAACTTTCATGACGGTCCGCTTCCTGGCTACGCCGGACTTGCGGTGACGACCTGGGCGATCCTCAACGGCGAGACAGAGCACGGCATCACGTGGCACACGATGACCGACCGGGTCGACGCCGGTGAGATCATCGTGTCTGAACGATTCGCAATCCCACCGGACGAGACAGCATCCTCACTCAACGCGCGTTGCTACGAGGCGGCACTGCGGACGTTCCCGGACGTTCTCGACCGGCTCGTGAGCGCCTCAGAGCCCTTCACGCCGCAACCGAAGGGCGGCGGGCGTTGGTTCGGACGGTACGACCGGCCGGTCGCCTTCATAGACCCCCTACGTCCCGCAGCCGAGCTCGATCGGCAAGCGCGATCGCTTGATCTTGGGACGCGAATTCGAAACCGCGTCGGCGCAATGCGGTTCGTTCTGAACGACGAGGTGCTCCTCGTCTCGGCAACGAGCGTCGCCCTGTCGGAGGGTCGATCGCCTGGCGAAACGTCGACCACTGACGACGGCGTGCGGATCACCACGCTCGACGGCGATCTCGTCGTCGGCGAATTGACCACCGCAACCGGCAATATCGTCGATGCCGACGAGCTCCGACACAGATTCGCAGACCGAATCGACCCCCCGGACCGGCGACTCGTCGAGGCCATCGCCCAATCTGACCCAGAGCTCGCCCGCCACGAGACCTTCTGGTCGCAACGACTTGCAGACTCTCAACGATCGGTTCCAACCGTCCTTGGCGGTCGCACAGATGCAATGTGGTACGACGTTCAAGTGCCGGTTCCGAGCGACGCGCAGGCCGAGGAGATCACCGCTTGCGTCCTGTCATGGTGGGCACGCACCTCGAACGCACCCACCACATGGTTCGAGTACTCCGACCAGATGGTCGAGTCGACATTCCGGACGCTCTTCCCTCTCGTACAACGGCCCGTCGGACGATTCACCGTCGATGCCGAGACCGACTGGAGTGCAGCCGTCGCAGCTTCCGCGTCGGAGATCAAGACACTGTCCGTCCGCGGCCCATTTCTTCGAGATCTGATCGCTCGAACCCCAAGCCTGCGGCACCGCGAGATCGCACCAGCACTGCGCATAACGGTGGGGACGGAGGAAGCCCCCGCGCACTCCCAAACCGCACTACTCGAAGCAACGATTCCTCGATCTGGTGGAGGCCTCCTGCTCAGCTTTCGAGCCACGGTCGCTGCCGACGAAAGCGCTCGTGTGGCCGAACAGATGGCGACACTCCTCGTAGCGGGCCGAATGGCACCAACCGATTCGGTGCGGTCGCTGGACCTCGTCGGTCCGCAGGAACTCCGGCTCATCGACTCGTGGAACGAGACAGCACGACCATTCGAACTTGACGCCACCATCGATGCCCAGTTCCGTCGACGGGTCGAGCTGGCACCCGATCAACCCGCGGTCACGGCCGGCGACGCCACCTTGAGTTACGCAGAACTGCAGGATTCGGTCGACCTCCTCGGTCAGCGCCTACTCGCCGCCGGCGCACGTCAGGGCGGTTTCGTCGGAATCGCACTCGAGCGAGACATCGACCTGGTCGTCGCAGCCCTCGCCATCTTGTCCATCGGAGCGGCGTACATCCCTCTCGACCCCGCCTATCCGGACCAGCGACTGGCCAACATGATCCTGGACTCCGGGCTGACGTTGCTCATCGCGGAGGGCGAAGTCAGCTACTTGCCCCCGGGTTCGGATGTCACGACCATCGCCCCGCGCGAATCGCACTCGGCGCCACAGGCTGCGTTGACACCGCGGCACCGACCCGGCGATCTCGCCTACGTGATCTACACCTCCGGGACCACGGGCCAGCCCAAGGGGGTCATGCTCGAGCACCGCAACGTCGTGAACTTCTTCGCCGCCATGGACGACGTCATCGAGCACGATCAACCCAAGAGATGGCTTGCGGTGACGAGTCTGTCGTTCGACATCTCGGTTCTCGAGCTGCTCTGGACACTCACACGCGGCTTCCACGTCGTGATCGACAAGGGTCGGGACACGCCGACGCCCGCGCCCAAGGATCTGTCGGGAGTCTCCAACGCGCAGCGGACCACCTCGTTGAGTTTGTTCTTCTTCGCTGCAGACGATGCGGTGGCGGCCGACGGTTACCGGCTGCTCCGCGAGAGCGCTCGGTTCGCCGATGGACACGGCTTCGAAGCGGTCTGGCTTCCGGAACGGCATTTCCACGAGTTTGGAGGCGCCTACCCCAACCCCAGCGTGCTCGCGGCGGCGGTCGCCGCGTTGACGGAACGTATCGCCATCAGAGCGGGCAGCGTCGTGTTGCCCATCCACTCCCCCGTCCGGGTGGCGGAGGAGTGGGCGGTCGTCGACAACCTCTCAGGCGGCCGGACCGGGATCTCGTTTGCACCCGGCTGGCAGCCGAACGACTTCGTACTGAATCCGGACGGCTACCACGGTGCCAGGAACGATCTGCAACGCCAGATCGACGAGGTTCGAGCGCTTTGGCGCGGCGACGCGATCGACATGGTCGGGCCAGACGATCGAATCGTCAGCGTGCGCACGCTGCCCCGGCCCGTTCAGGCCGAACTCCCCGTGTGGCTCACCTCAGCGGGTACGACCAAGACCTTCGAACTGGCGGGCGCGGCGGGGCTCAATCTGCTCACACATCTGCTCGGCCAATCGGTCGACCAACTGGCCCACAACATCGCCGCTTACCGAACGGCGTGGAGCAACGCCGGCCACCCAGGTCGTGGACACGTCACGGTGATGTTGCACACCTACCTGCACCGAGACGAGAAGCACGCCAAACGCGTGGCCGAAGAACCGATGAAGCGCTATCTGGGCACGGCGACCGGGCTGCTCAAGGACATGGCGTCCACCTTCCCCACGTTCGCCAACGCCGGCGAATCGGCCGACGAGGCCTTCCGCTCGCTCACCGACTCAGAGATGGACGAGTTGCTCTCGATCGCAGCGAACCGGTACCTCGACAGCAGCGGATTGATCGGGAGTCTCGACGATGCGGAATCCATGGCGCTCAACCTCTCCGACATCGGAGCCGATGAAATTGCGTGCCTCATCGACTTCGGCGTGGAGACCGAGCTCGT
Source organism: Acidimicrobiales bacterium (assembly GCA_024641625.1). Lineage (GTDB taxonomy): Bacteria > Actinomycetota > Acidimicrobiia > Acidimicrobiales > SZUA-35 > JAHECQ01. The sequence continues at coordinate 3,847 of JAHECQ010000389.1, forward strand.
CCTCGAGTCCCTCCCAATGATCGCTGAACTCAGGGAGAGGTTGCAGGAAGGCGCAGCCCGGGCCGACCCGGATGATTCGACCGAGCAATCGGACAGCATCGCCGACCTCATCGCGCGCCACGACATCACGCACCTTCAATGCACCCCGTCGCTCGCCGCGATGCTGCTCGCCGATCCCCGCGATCGCGAAGCGCTCGGTGCAATCGACCATCTGATGGTCGGGGGCGAAGCACTCCCCCAGCGCCTCGGTCTCCAGCTGCGCGGGTGCCTCTCCGGGCGCCTCACCAACATGTATGGCCCGACCGAGACCACCATCTGGTCCCTGGTCCACG
>JAHECQ010000036.1:0-13879 GCA_024641625.1 Acidimicrobiales bacterium
GAGGGTGCCGACGGGGCCACGGACACCACCCACGCCCGCGTTGTTGCACACGACGTTGACGATGCCGTAGCGCTCGAGGGCGTCGTCACGGAGGGCGACCACCGAGGCCGAGTCGGCAACGTCGGCGTGCACGGCGAACACTCGCTCGGACCCGAACTGGCGGCTGAGTCGCTCGCCCGTCTCCTCGAGCACCGCGGCCTCGACGTCGGCCAACACGACCGACATTCCCTCGGCGAGAAATGCCTCGGCGAAGGCCAACCCCATGCCGCTGGCGGCTCCGGTCACCACCGCTGTTCTGTTCTGCAGCTCGTCCATGTTCGTTTCCTTGTCTGGTGCTGTCGTCTGTCCTGTTGCTGTGGTCGATGTTCCGGTCCGACGCCTGTGGCGGTCAGGCCGATGGAATTGCAGCACTCGCCGGTTTCGGTTCCCGAGGCAGCCCCAGGACCCGCTCGCCCACGATGTTGCGCTGGATTTCGTTGGAGCCCGAGTAGATGCTCGCCGGTCGAGCGCACATGAAGTGAGTGACCCACCCACCCGGCGCGGTGTCTCCCATGGCATCGGGCGGCAGTGGCACATGTGGCGCGGTGCCGAGGTGAGCGGCGGCATCGGGTCCGAGGATGTCGAGCGCCGCGACCGTGATGTCCTGATAGAGCTCGGTCCACTGCAGCTTGCTCAGGGACGATTCGGCTCCGAGGGGGCTGCCGGACAGCGCAGTGGTCAGGGTGCGCAACCCCGAACCGTTCAGCACGCTCGACCGGGTCTGAAGCGCGGCCAACTGTTGGCGCACCAGCGGGTCGGCGACGCGGCCGCGTTCGCGGGCGGTCTCGATCAACCGATCGAGGATGGCCTGGACGACCAGTGGCACCGTGGTGGAGTCGCCTCCTCGCTCGTAGGCCAGCAGCTGGGTGGTGATGCGCCAGCCATCGTTGGGGTTGCCGATGATGCAGTCGCGTGGCGTTCGGGCGTCGGTGAAGAAGACCTCGTTGAACTCGTGGCTTCCGGCTGCGTTCAGGATGGGCCGCACCTCGATGCCCGGTTGATCGAGGGGGCACAGGAGGAAGCTGATGCCCTGGTGCTTGGGCGCGTTGGCGTCGGTTCGACACAGGACGAAGATCCAGTTGGCCAGGTGCCCATGCGACGTCCAGATCTTCTGGCCGTTGATCACCCACTCGTCGCCGTCGAGGACGGCGCGGGTCCTCAGACCGGCCAGATCCGATCCGGCATCGGGCTCGGAATAGCCCTGGCACCAGCGGTCCTCGCCAGAGAGGATGCGGGGCAGGTAGTGCCGCTTCTGTTCGTCGGTGCCGCAGATGATGATGGTGGGTCCCAACATCCCGATGCTGAGCACGTCGGTGGGAATGCCGATGGGTGCTCCTGCCTTGGCGAACTCCTCGTGCACGATCACCTGTTCGATCAACGAGAGCCCGCCGCCTCCGTACTCGGCCGGCCATGCCGGCGCCAGCAGCCGACGTTCGGCCAGCAACCTCCGCCAGTCCTCGGTGAACCGCTGCTGTTCCTCGGGAGCCAGGTGATGGATGCCTCGCCAATCCGCCGGCAGGTTGTCCGACAGGAAGGATCTGATCGAGTGGCGATAGTCATCGGTTGCCGCGTCGTAGGTGGGATCCACTTCTGGATCGTAGGTCGCCGATGACGTCTTCGTCCTGTTGGTCGTCGCGTGTGCCGTGGTCGCTGTTGGTGACGGTCAACCGCGCGCCATGGAGCGCTTTGCCGGCTGCCGTCTTCGCTGGAGGCTCGTTCCCGATTCCGATCTTGACGGCCCCAACGCCGCCCTCGTTGGAGTGAAGGGCGTGACGGACCCGCTCCGCGGCAAAACGATGGGCCAGATCACGACATCGCCCTTGGTGACCACGGGTGGCATCAGGGGAACTGCGGGCAGGTCTTGCGATACCGCAGGTCTGGACCGTACGCCTCCCATTCGTCGACTGTCAGGTTGCGTCCAGCGGCTCGACACGCAATGTCGGGCCAGCTGTCGACATCCACATTCCACACGAGCGTTTCACCGTTGTGAACCCCTGCAAGCAACATGGCTTCCGACGCAACCGCAGCGTGTCGGTAGTCGGTGTCGTAGGGGAACGCATCGCCGACCCGGGCGAATGCTTCGAGGTCCCAGATGATGGCGCCATCCTGCGAGCCACTCACCACGGCATAGCGATCGCCTGCGAGGATGTCGGGACTCTGGCCCCCGGCCCCAAACGATCCGAGCGCACGAATCGGATCCTTGATCACCTCGTAGGTCTCCGCGGAGCGAAGCTCGAGACCGCGGTCCCAGTCGAACGTCAGAGCAATGTTCGAGTCGCTCGCGAAGTCGATGTCGTGGAAGCCCTGACCGGCGGGGATCGGCTCTCTCGACTCGGTCCATGTGGCGGTGTCATAGAAGTGCACCGCACCGGTTCGAACGGTCACGATGAGCTCCGAGCCATCCGGCTTGAACTCGAGGTCCGGGGCATACAGCCCGTTTGGGTTCGTGCCTTCCGGCGACGAGTCCAGGACCGCGGTGAGCTCGGCAATCGGCTGACCGCTCTGCCTGTCGAAGACCTGGACTCTCCCATCGGTCGACGTCGAGACCACGGCCCACCGACCGTCCGGCGACAGTCCGAACGTTATGGGGCTACCGGTCGTTGGCTCGACGCGGAGCGCGCTCGTCGTCCCGTCATTCCAGACGTCGATCGTAAGCTTGTCGCTCGCGGCGAGGCCGGCCAGCATGAACTGGTTGTTCCGGTTCAGCGGCTTGTAGTACGGCTCCAGGACGTCGACCCTGGCAGGGTCGGGGCCGAGCCGCCAAACCTCGACGGGGGGCCTTCCCGAAGACGACATGAGGATGTCTCCTACCTCGCTGATCTCCACCGCCGGACCCGCGAGCGGCAGCGTCTGTTCGACGAGCGTGCCTTTGCCCCGGCTCGAGATCAGCGCGATGCCGGTCGAACCAGCCAGCGCAACCAGCCCCGTCGTCGGCTCGTAGGCGACGTCCTCAGGTTGGCCGACCTGCGCGCTCGTGGTCAGGACCACGGTGGCCGTCGCCCCAGGAGTCAGAACCTCGATATCTCCCTCTAGCCCAGTCAGGACGAGCACGCCATCGGAGCCGACATCGGCGAAGCCTCTCGCTCCCAATGACTCTGACACGAGCACATCGGTGACGACGTTCGATTCGGGATCGAGGAGTACAGCTCGATCCAGTCCGCCGACGAACAGGTTCTCGCCCTGCCACACTGCGATCCCGGGTCCACCGCGGCCGACGTCGACGGACACGTTCGCCACCGTGTTTCCTCCCGTTCCGACGTCGCGAATCGTGCCTGGCCCGTCGTCGCCGAACAGGATCGCGAGTCGTGCCGCCTCGTCGTCGAAGCTCAGACTCCTGGCGACCGAATCAGTCGTCCAGAGGCGCGATGTGACCCCGCCCACAGGATCAACCAGTCGCACCGCTTTGCTCTCGAGCGCAATCGCCACAAGGCTCCCGTGGGGAGCGACGGCAAGTGCGGTCACCGGCCCATCCTCGAGTCCGCGATCGAGCGTCGCTCCTGTGTTTCCATCCACGATCAGCCACTCGCCAGTGATCGTTGCCAAGGCGAGTATTGAACCATCGGCCGAGGCATCGACCCTGACCGCTCCGACAAGTGACGCCTGCTCGTCCGAAAGCGCCCTATCGAGAGCAATCGACCAAGTGATGACACGTGAATCGATGTCGTAGATGTCGACTCCATTGCGGCCTGCCCCAGCGAGCCTCCCAGGCCCCAGGAACGTCGCTCCCGTGTAACCCGACATCGGTGTTCCGAGCGAGCCGATCCAATTGAGCGGCGATCGAACGAGCACACGCTGAACGGCGCCGAGCGATTCGTGATCAGGCACCATCGCGTGGGCTTCGAGTGCGAGCAGAAGGCCCCGGCGCCGGTCGATGCCGATCTGGTTGGCCGACTCGGCGATCAGTCGCCGCCGATCGAGCTTGGTTACCTGATCGCGGAGGTTCACCTCCAGGCCCGCTGCACGGGCCAACTGTTCATTTGCACGGTCGCGTTGGACAAATGCGAGCGATCCGGCGATGACGGCGATGACGGCGATGGCGGCGACGCCGGTGAGCAGGCGTCGTAGGCGTCGTTTGGTGCGGCGTTCGGCGTCCTGCTCGGCCGCCCGACGTTTGATGCTTCTGGCGAGGAAGCGGCCCTCTTGTTCGGTGAGCTCGCCGGCATGATCGGCGGCCCAGCCCTCGGCGACTTCGAGGCGGCCGCCGCGGTAGAGCTCGGCGTCGGGGCGGTCGGTGGTGTCCCATTCGGTGGCGGCGGTGTTGAGATGGCGCAGAATGCGAAGGCCGTCGCGGTCCTCCTCGAGCCAGCCCCGCAGTCGAGGCCACTCACGAAGGAGAGCCTCGTGAGCGACCTCGACCGTCGGTTCGCGGGTCGATGGATCGCGGTCGAAGGACAGCAGCCTGGCCTCCCCGTATCGATCGATCACCGCGCGTGCGGTGAGTGACTCGCCGAGTTCGCTGCGCAGCGCCCGGCGACGCGTGTCCTCGATGCCTTCGCCGAGGGACACCAAGCGGCCGAAGATCCGTCGCAACGCAGCTTGTTCTTCGGCGCTGGCCTGAAGATAGAGCTCCTCGGCCCGCCGGCCGAGCGCACCGGCGACGCCGCCGAGCTCGCGGTAAGCACTGCGGGTCAGCAACCCGGAGACTTCGCGTTCGAAGAGTTCGGTGAGTGCGTACTGCAGCAGGGGGAGCGCGCCTGGCTGGTCGGTCACGTCGGCGATGATCTCGGAGACGAGACCGGGTTCGAACTCCACGCCCGCTCGGTGACCGGGCTCGGTGATGGCGCGCTCGAGCTCGTCGGGTGCGAGCGCAGTGACAGTGACGGTCGATTTCTCGATGAGGCGGGCGAAGGTGCCGTGGCGCAGGGGTCGGTCCCAGAAGTCGGCACGCATGGTGAGTACGACCCGCAGCGGGCATCGGGCATCGGTGAGTGCGTAGTCGAGCGCGTCGAGGAACTGGCGCACGATGGTGCTGTCCTCGACGAGTGTGAAGAGTTCCTCGAACTGATCGATCACCAGCAAGATATCGGTCGGGTCATCTTCGGGCACGAGCGCCTTGACCACGCGGGCCAGGCCACGGTGATCGGCGGTGAGCTGGCTCATCATGTTCGCAGGTGCGCGGGTCGCCACGCGTAACAATGCCGTGCCCAGTTCCTCGAACGGGTCAGGTCCCGGAAGCATCGTGGCGATGAACCAGCTGCCCGAGCGGGGGACTGCACCACGTCGCAGAGCGGGAAGCAGGCCGGCTCGTACGACCGATGACTTACCGATGCCCGAGGGCCCGACGACGGCGGCAATGCGACCCTCGGTGCCCGTCTCGCTGAGCACGTCGACGAGTCGGTCGACGAGTCGTTCGCGGCCGAAGAAGTCGGCCGAGTCGGCTTCGGTGAACGACCGCAGGCCCTTGTAGGGGTTGCGTGGCTCTTCGAGCCTGACCCGAGTCGCCGAACCGGGTGCAACGGTCATTGCGACGGGGCCGCCATCGAGCGCGGCAACGAAGGCGTCGACGAGTGCCTCGATCGTCTGGTATCGATCGGCAGGAGCCTTGGCGGTGGCCTTGGCGAGCACCGCGTCGACCGTTGCGGGCACCTCACCTCGCTGGTCGCTGACCGACGGTATCGGGTTGTGCAGTTGGCGTTGCAGGAGGTCGGCCTGGGTGATTGCGGTGGGGAAGGGAAGCCGTCCGGTGAGCGCCTGGTAGATCGAGATGGCCAGTCCGTGCACGTCGGCCGATGGGCCGATCGGTTCGCGGCGCAGTTGCTCGGGCGACGCGTAGGCGGGTGAGCCGGCGGACAGCGCGGCGGTCGGATCGGAGAGCTCAGCGGCCTCGAGGGCGATGCCGAAGTCGCCGAGGTAGAAGTTACCGGCTTCATCGAGCAGCACGTTTGCCGGCTTCACGTCGCGATGCACGATGCCGGCTGCGTGAGCTGTCGCCAGTGCGGCGCCGACTTCCTCGACCATGGTGCGGCAGGCGTCGATGGGCATTCCACCGTTCGCATTGAGCTCGGCTTCCAGGGTGCCGCCCCGCAGGTAGCGGAAGACCAGACAAGCTCGGTCGGGCTCGCGCCAGTAGTCGTAGAGCGGGACGATGTAGGGGTGTTCGAGCCGGGCGACAAGGTGCGCTTCGGCCTCGAAGCGACGTACGAACTCGGGTCGGTTCGCCAGGTCGGCGCGGATGACCTTGACTGCGACATCGCGACCGACCGAGGGTTGCGTGCCCCGGTACACAACGGCGAACGCACCCTCGCCGAGTTGCTCGCCGAGCCGGTAGCCGCGCAGGGCCCGACCGGGGGTCGTCACCAGATGCAGTGACGCATCGCCGGCGACGATGCGGCGGTCGAGCGCGACCAGTTCGACCCCGGGTCCGAGGCCGAGTTCGTCGGCCAGCCGGTCGCGGTGGGCCTGGAAGACGCGGCTCGCTTCGGCTTGGCGTCCGGACCGGAAGAGGGCCAGCATCTGCAACCCGACCAGCCGGTCACGCAGCGGGTGATGCTCGACCTCGGCCGCCAGGCCGGGCAGTGCGTCGGTGTGCATACCGGCGTTGAGCATGGCGTCATAGCGGCGTTCCGTCGCTGTCACCCGCAGCTCGTTGAGTCGATCGGCCTCGCTGCGCGCCCACACCTCGCCGGCCACTTCTTCGTACGCGTCGCCGTGCCACAGCCGCAACGCCTCGTCGAGTAACGCGAGGCGGCGGTGCACATCGACGCCGGGCTCGTTGGCGGCCTCGACCAGTTCGACGAAGCACACCGCGTCGACCTGGGCGATCGCAGTGGAGAGTCGCCAACCCAGTGGCTCGGTCACGATGACATGTTCGTTCTGCAGCGACTGGCGGAGCCGCGCAATATAGGTGCGCAGCGTGGCCCGCGGATCGCTCGGCAGGTTCTCGTCGCTCCAGACGCGATCGATGAGCCGATCGCCGATCACGATTTCGCCGGCGTTGATCGCCAGCGCAGCGAGCAGGCGCCGCTGACGCGGACCGCCCAGAACGACGCTCTGGCCGTCGATCACCGCTGCAGTCGGACCGAGCACCTGCACCCTGAGGTCGTTCATCATGCACTCAACCGTGCCAGAGATGCCGTAACACCACCGTTTCAATCACGGTGAGTAGCCAGAGCAGCCACGTGATGCGCGAATTCGTCAGCCAATGGCCGACGACCTCTCGGGGCAGGTCATCCGAGAAGGCTGATCTCCGGGAGCGAATCGTTCCCACTCCTCGATCGTCATGTTGGCCGGCCGCGTCTCATGTTCCACAGCCGGCCCGACCCGGATGTCCGGACGACGATGAATCGGTCCTCTGTTGTGGTGGACACCCGAGGCTGTGGTGAACACCAGAGGCTGTGGCGAACACCCGAGGCTGTGGCGAAAGATGGCTGCGCGAACTCGGAGTCCAGCGTCTTTTTGCCGGTTCGAAACCCACGTCGCAGTTCCTGGCTACGAGCCGACAGAACTGCTTGTCCGAGGTGACTGTGGGCCAACTCGACTCGACCGTTGCCGGCAAATCGCACTGACTCAGGTTCCCTGTGGCGTGAACACCGAGGTGGGGTCGATGCCCACCGACTCAGGCCTTGAGGAGACGTTCGATGGCCTTGCTCGCCTCGGTCACCATGCGCTCGGTGGCGTCCTCGTCGCCCGCCTGCACCGCGTGGCTCACGCAGTGGCGCAGATGGCCGTCGAGCAGACCGAGCGCCACCGCGTGCAGCGCCTTGGTGGCCGCACTGACCTGAGTCAGCACGTCGATGCAGTAGGTGTCGTCCTCGATCATGCGCTGGATGCCTCTGACTTGTCCTTCGATGCGGCTGAGCCGCTTGGCGAAGTCGTCCTTGTGCATCGAGTACCCGCGTAGGCGGGCCTCGCCGGTTGATTCATCGGTCGGCCCGGAGCCTGCGGAGTTGGTCTGGGTTGTCACTGGGCGTGGAACCTCCGAAGGCGCAGACTGTTGGTGACCACGAAGACGCTGGAGAATGCCATGGCGGCGCCCGCCAACATGGGATTCAGCAGTCCCGCAGCGGCGAGCGGCAACGCGGCGACGTTGTAGGCGAACGCCCAGAAGAGGTTGCCCTTGATGGTGGCCAAGGTCCGTCGGGAGAGCCGAATGGCGTCGGCAGCAGCCCGCAGATCGCCCCGGACGAGGGTGATGTCACTGGCCTCGATGGCGACGTCGGTACCGGTGCCCATCGCCAGGCCGAGATCGGCTTGAGCCAGCGCAGCCGCGTCGTTCACGCCGTCGCCGACCATGGCGACGACCCGACCTTCGGCTTGGAGACGTTTGATGACATCGACCTTCTCCTGGGGGAGGACTTCGGCGATCACCTCGTCGATCCCGGCGACGGAGGCCACTGACCGGGCCGCGCGCTCGTTGTCCCCGGTGAGGAGCACCGGCCGCAAACCGAGGGATCGGAATCGGCTGACGGCCTCGGTCGAGGTGTCCTTGATCGTGTCGGCGACGACGAGTACTGCTCGCACCTGGCCATCCCATGCCACGACCACCGGCGTCCGGCCCTGATGCTCGGCCGATTCCTTGGCCGACCGTAATGAGTCGGGGAGCGTCAGCGACCATTCCGCCAGGAGCCGCTCGCGTCCGACGACGACGGCATGGCCATCGACGACTCCCAGGACGCCGAGTCCTTCGGTGTTCTCGAAGGATTCGACGGGGAGCAGGTCGATACCCCGGCTCGCAGCTCCGGATGCCACTGCCTGGGCGATTGGGTGCTCGCTGGCGTCCTCGAGCGATCCCGCAAGGCGGAGGGTCTCCTCGACGGAGACGCCCTCGACGGCCACCACCTCGATGAGCGCCATCTTGCCGGTCGTCACGGTTCCCGTCTTGTCGAGGACGATGGTGTCGACGCGTCGAGTGGACTCGAGGACTTCGGGCCCCTTGATGAGGATCCCGAGCTGCGCGCCGCGGCCGGTGCCGACCATCAGCGCGGTCGGCGTGGCCAGACCCAGCGCGCACGGACAGGCAATGATCAGCACGGCGACCCCGGCGGTGAAGGCCACGGTTGCCTTGCCCGTGTCGGCGGCGGTGAGCCAGAACCCGATGGTCGCAGCCGACAGTGCGATGACGAAGGGAACGAAGACGGCGGCCACACGGTCGGCCAGACGCTGGACAGGGGCCTTCCCCGTTTGGGCGTCGGTGACCAGGCGGCCGATCTGGGCCAGCGCCGTGTCGGCCCCGACGCGAGTCGCCTCGATCACCAGACGACCACCGGCGTTGACCGTCGCCCCGGTGACCACGTCACCCGGCCCCACCTCGACAGGAACGGATTCGCCCGTCAGCAGGGAAGTGTCGATGGCCGAGGTCCCACTGACGACCACACCATCGGTGGCGATCTTCTCGCCCGGCCGAACGACGAACTGGTCGCCGACGACGAGTTCGTCGATCGGCGAGCGAACCTCGATGCCATCGCGTAGGAGGGCGACGTCCTTGGCGCCGAGCTCCAAGAGGGCCTGCAGCGCTGCGCCGGAGCGTCGCTTCGCCCGAGCTTCCAGGTAGCGGCCGAGGAGGATGAACAGGGTGACCCCGGCCGCCGCCTCGAGGTAGATGTGCGAACCACCGTCGGAACGGTTGGCGGTGAAGGTGAATCCATGAGTCATGCCGATCTCGCCGGCAGTGCCCAGGAACAGGGCATAGAGCGACCAGCCGAAGGCTGCGAGGACACCGAGGGAGATGAGGGTGTCCATGGTTGCGGCGCCGTGGCGGAGGTTGGCCCAGGCCGCCCGGTGAAAGGGGAGCGCTCCCCAGGTGACCACCGGTGCGGCCAGCACGAGTGACAGCCATTGCCAGCCGTCGAACTGCAATGCGGGAATCATCGCAAGGATGATGACCGGCACGGTCAACATCGCAGTGATGATGACCCGTTGGCGCAATGCCGCCGTTTCGTCGGGCTGCCCGCGGTGGCCACCCTCGGCAGGGCCGGTCTGCCCGGAGGAGTGAAGGGGGGCGGGGATGCGCGCGGTGTAACCGGTTGCCTCGACCTGGGCGATGAGATCGGCCGCGGTCACGTCGCCGGTGATCGTCACCTTGGCCTTCTCGGTCGAGTAGTTGACGGTTGCGGCGACGCCGTCGAGTTTGTTGAGCTTCTTCTCGACTCGCGCCGCGCACGAGGCACAGGTCATCCCGCCGATCACGAGATCGAGGGTGTGCCGGGGGTGAGGAGCCGAGGGTGCGTCGGATGAAGTGGATGCCTGGATCATGGCGGCCTCAGTGATGATGGGATCGGAGGACGAAGTGGGCGGTGTGAACCTCACCGTCGACTTGGAAGTCGAAGAAGAGCGCATAGGTACCGCTGGAGGGGAAGTCCACGCCGAAGCGGACGGTGCCGTCCTGGTCCCCGGCCATCGGGTGGGCGTGGAGGTAGGCCAGATCGCCTTCGCGAAGCGCCACGAGGTGGCCGCCGGCCCCGAGGTAGGGTTCCGGCTCGACCGGCTGTCCATTGCGGCGAACGGTGATCACGACCTCGGACGTTCCGGTTGTGTCGTCGACGGTGACGTCGAAGCCATCGACGGTGTCGAGAGACCTGGGCTCCAACGGGGCCGTGTCGCTCAGGGTGCCGGGAACGAAGAGGTCGACGCCCAACACGTACTCGTCGTCCCCCTGCGGTTCGAAGTCGGCGAGTGCCCGGTAGACACCGGACTCGAGCGCCGGCAGATCGACCACCCATCGACCGTCTCGGTCGCGTTCGGGATGGAGATGTGCATAGACCGACAGATCACGGGACACAACGACGAGATGGAGCTCTCGTTCCTGGACGAGGTCGTAGTTCCGAACCGCCGAGCCGTCGGGTCCGAGGATCGTGAAGGCGAACGATCCCGTGCCGAGGTCGAGTGGCTCGGGAGCGAAGGTGTAACCGTTCTGCGACACCTGGAGCCCGGCGGGCACTGGCTCGAGTGCTGCCGAGTCGGTCATCTGTTCGTCGCTGGCGTGATCGTGCGGAGCGTTGTCGGTGACCCCGGTGTCGATCGGGCCTACCAGTTTGCCGATGCCGGCACCGGTGCCGAACGCGAGCACCAGGCCCAGCGCCGACGCACCGAGCGTGACCCCGACCCTCATCGAGCACTCACGATGCGGCGAGGACGTAACCGGCTTCGTCCACGGCGGCCTCGATGAGCGCGAGGTCGACCGGTGAGGCGGATTCGACGGTGACCAGTCCGGTGTCGAGATCGACCTGGACGTGGCCGATGCCGTCGATCGCCGTGAGCTCTTCGGTGACCGCCTTCACGCAGTGCCCGCAAGTCATGCCGAGGACGTGGTACGTGTTGCTGGCCATGATGAACAACCTCGTTTCGCGGCAATGGTGACGACGTCACCCGTGTGACAACTATACCCCCTAGGGGTACCCGCATCAGCGCAGTTCGACACTCGCCCGGTAGTCGCTGGTCAGCTCGTCGATTCGTCGGTACAGGTCGGCGTCGAGCTCGACGTCCAGGGCTGCGATGCTGGCCTGGAGTTGCTCTGGTCGACTCGCTCCGATGATCGGCGACGTGACCGCCGGCTGGGCGAGCACCCAAGCGACCGCCATGGTCACCAGAGGCAGCCCGGCCTCCTCGGCCAGCGCTTTCAGGGCATCGACGGTCTCGAACTGCCGTTCATGCCAATAGCGATCCTGATACCTGCCGGCAGCCGTGCCGAGGGTGAACCGCGTTCCCTCGGTGGCTTGCCCCGGTCGATGCTTGCCCGACAGCAATCCGCCGGCGATCGGGTTGTAGGGAATGACGCCGATGCCCTCCTGCTCACAGAGCGGAAACAGTTCGAGCTCGTTGCGACGGTAGAGCAGGTTGTAGCGGGGCTGGACGCAGTCGAACCGGGTGAGGCCGAGTGCCTCCGATCGCCCCACCGCCAGCGCGAGCTGCCATGCCGCGAAGTTCGAACACCCCACGTAGCCGACCTTGCCCTGGTGCACGAGGTCGTCGAGCGCCCCGAGTGTCTCCTCGATCGGGGTGTCGGGATCGGGTGCGTGCAGTTGATAGAGATCGATGTGGTCGACACCCAGGCGCCGCAGTGACGCGTCGACTGCTTCGGTGACGTGCTTGCGGCTGGCGCCCCGATCCCATCGGCGGCCGCTCATCACCCCCACGCACTTGGTGGCGATGACATAGTCGTCCCGGCGCCCCGCGAGCCATCGCCCGACGATCTCCTCGGTGCGACCGACCTCGGTCCCCGTTCCACCGAGGGGATAGACATCGGCCAAGTCGAGGAACGTGATGCCGGCGTCGGCGGCCGCGTCGAGGATGGCGAACGACTCGCTCTCGTTGCATTGCAGTCCGAATGTCATGGTGCCCAGGCACAGGCGGGAAACGGGCAGGCCGGTGCGGCCGAGAGTCACGTGACGCATGGCCGCACGCTACTCCGACCGTCGCCCAGGTCGCCCACCCGGGTGACCCGCTCGGGGGCCATGCAGCCAGACCTCGCCGACGGGCGGCAGGCATGCGGTCGCCTACGATGGCCCGATGCAGCATGAGTCGAATGGGCCCGACCCGATGAAGGCGGACGTCGTCGTGGTCGGGGGCGGCAGCGGTGGCGCGGTGGTCGCCGCCCGACTGGTCGAGGCGGGCCACTCGGTGATCTTGATCGAAGCGGGCCCGGACTACGGGCCTCGAACGTCCAATCGGTGGCCCACCGAGATCCTGGACGCCTCGATGCTGGCAACCACCCACGACTGGCACTACACATCGGGGCCGGTCGAGGGTCGGTTGCCGTGGACCTTCGAGCGGGCACGCATCATGGGAGGTTGTTCCTCCCACAACGGGGCCATCGCCGCCGTCGGTCACCGTGGGGACTACGACGGTTGGGGACTGGACGAGTGGCAAACCGATCGGCTGCGACCGATCTTCGCCGACGTGCTCGAGCGGATGAACGTCCGCCCCTACGCGCTCGAGGAGGCCGGACCATTTCATGCTCGGTGTCTGGAAGCAGCGGTTTCTGCCGGCTGGCCCGTGGACCGAACGACGTTCGCCGCCGATCTGTGCGAACTGGACGCCGGTGTGAACTTCGGTCTCGAACCGGTGAATGTGCGCGATGGGATTCGCTGGAACACGGCCTTCGCCTACCTCGATCCGATCCGCGCGTCGCCGAACCTGCAGATCCTCGACCGGACGTTGGTCGACCGAGTCGATTGGTTCGCCGATCACGTCGAGGTCGTTGCCGTGCCCACTCCCGCTGCGGTGCCCGATGCCCCGAGGGACACCGGTCGACGGGTCCGCATCGCGGCGGACACCGTGGTGCTGGCCGGTGGGGTCTACGGCACCCCTGCCATCCTTCAGCGATCCGGTATCGGAGCGCCAGAGGTGCTCCGGTCGGTGGGGATCGAACCAAGGCACCAGCTGCCGGGAGTGGGACGCAACCTGCATGATCACCCCATGATCAACACCAGCCGCGAGCTGGGTCCCGAATTGCGCGCCTGGCTCGACGATGCGGCGACGAAGGGATTCGTTCCGGAGGAACAGACGTTGGGAAAGGCCTGCTCGTCGCTGGCCGCCGACGGTGTGTTCGACCTACACCTCTTTCCTGTGTGTGCTTCCACGCAGACGCAGCTCACCGACGGGCGAGCCCTCGTCGAGGTCGCGTGCGTCGCCCCGCTCAGTCGGGGATCGCTGACGATCGCCGGACCGGATCCGCACGCTGCGCCCCGTATCGACCATCGGTACCTGAGCGACGAAGCCGGTCACGACCTCGTGGTGCTCCGAGATGGTCTGTTGATGGCCGAGGAGTTGTTGGCGCAGCCGTCGTTGCGTGCGGTGCTGGTCGACGAACCGCCCCGTGATCTCAGCGACGCCGCAATCCGTCGTGACGTGATGCATTACTACCACCCGGTGGGCACGGCCCATCTGGGAGTCGATCCGTCGA
>JAHECQ010000036.1:13889-15776 GCA_024641625.1 Acidimicrobiales bacterium
CCAACATCCCGACGATCGTGCTCGCCGAACGAATCGTGCAGTTGATGCTCGGCCAGGCCTGACTCGGGAGCACCCGTCGAGCTACCTTCGGGGACGTGAACGAGACGAGAACGGTTGCGGGAGACGGCGTCGCGGCGATGGTCGATGTGGTCGTGGTGGGAGCCGGCTTCGCCGGGATGTACCTGATCCACCGGATGGAACAAGCCGGCCGGTCGGTTCGGTGTTTCGAAGCCGGCAGTGACGTGGGGGGCACCTGGTACTGGAATCGGTACCCGGGGGCTCGCTGTGACGTCGACAGCATGGAGTATTCCTACGACTTCGACGACGAACTCCAGCAGGAGTGGGAGTGGACCGAGCGCTACGCCACCCAGCCCGAAATCCTACGGTACGCCCAGCACGTCGCCGATCGTTTCGGCCTGCGTCGGCACATCACCTTCGGGGTTCGGGTGGTCTCTGCCGTGCTCGATGAGGCCGGCGGGCGCTGGACGGTGACCACCGACGATGGCGCAACCACCACCGCACGCTTCGTCGTCATGGCCACCGGTTGCCTCTCGAGCGCAAACCTGCCCGTCATCGACGGTCGAGACAGCTTCGCCGGTCAACTCGTCCACACCGGACGGTGGCCCCACGAAGGGGTCGACTTCGAGGGCAAGCGAGTCGGCATCATCGGCACCGGCTCCTCGGGCATCCAGGCAATTCCCGTCATCGCCCGGACGGCGGGCCACCTGACTGTCTTCCAGCGCACCCCGCAATTCACCATCCCCGCCCGCAACCACCCACTCGACCCGGTGGAACAGGCTGCGGTGAAGTCACGCTACGCCGAGTTCCGAGCGCAGAATCGCCGTATGCCCGGTGCCTTCGGCGCCAAGTACGAACGACCGGCGCCCAAGGCAGTGGACGTCGATGACGCGACCTTCCGAGAGGAGATGGAGTTCCTCTGGCAGCAGGGTGGACCCATGTTCCTGTCCGGATTCCGTGATTTGATGCGCGATCCCGCAGCCAACCAACGAGCGGCCGACTTCGTCCGAGCGAAGATCGCAGAACTCGTCGACGACCCCGAGACTGCGGCCCGTCTGACCCCCGACGGCTTCATCGGATGCAAACGGTTGGTGGTGGACACCGACTACTACGTCACCTACAACCGGCCGAACGTGACCCTCGTCGACGTCAGCGATGCCGGTGAGCCGATCACTCGCATCACACCGACCGGGATCCAGACCGGCGAGACCCACCACGAGCTCGACATCCTCGTCTTTGCCACCGGTTTCGACGCAATGACCGGGTCCCTCCTGCGAGTGGACATCCAAGGTCGAGGGGGCGAGCGATTGGCCGACACCTGGGCAGCGGGACCGGTCACCTATCTCGGTCTCGGGGTCTCGGGGTTCCCGAACCTGTTCACCGTCACCGGTCCGGGCTCGCCATCGGTGCTGGCCAACATGGTCATCGCCACCGAGCAGCACGTCGACTGGATCTCCGATTGCATCGACTACATGGAGACTCACGGCCACGATCTGATCGAGGCGGAGCCCACGGCAGTCGCGGCCTGGGTGGCACACGTCAATTCAGTGGCCGACCGCACCATCTTCCCGAGCTGCAACTCCTGGTACCTCGGTGCGAACATTCCCGGCAAGCCGCGGGTCTTCATGCCGCTGCCCGGGTTTCCCGCCTATGTGGATCGCTGTACCGAAGTGGCCGCCAACGACTACGAGGGGTTCCGATTCGAACGCCTGGCGCAGAGGTGACCGGATCGATCGGGGCGGGGACGTGGTAACCAGCCTTAACATTTTGCTTGCACCGGGCCAGGGCGATAGTTAAGGTTGCTTAACGTTATGCCGAGCCCGGCAGCTGGTTGGACAAGGAGGTGAACGGAAGCAATGTTTGCGAACT
>JAHECQ010000037.1:0-9104 GCA_024641625.1 Acidimicrobiales bacterium
GTGAATGCGTCGCCCCGGGTCGTGCTGATGCCGGCGATCAGGCCGGCTCCGGGATCGGCCTGTGGCAGCTTCCTCATCGTCTCCCCCACCAGCGGTCGCGCATGCTCAACAGGACCACGAGCGAGACGACTACCAGAACGAGACTGACGGCGACCGCGGTGTCCCGATCCGATTCCAGGGCGACGAACACGGCCAGCGGGAGCGTCTGGGTGCGACCCTGCAGGTTCCCCGCGAAGGTGACCGTTGCCCCGAACTCGCCGAGCGCCCGGGCCCAGGCCAGCACGGCCCCTGCCCGGAGGGAGGGAGCAATCATCGGCAGGGTGATGCGCCGAAAGACCGTGAGTCGCGATGCGCCGAGTGTCGCGGCGGCGCCCTCGAAACGCTGATCGATGGTGTTGAGGGCGCCTTCGACGGTGACCACCAGGAAGGGCATGGCCACGAAGACGTTGGCCACCACCACGCCCCACATCGAGAACGGCAGGAGGAAGCCGGTGGCCTGATTCAGGGGCTCGCCGATGATGCCTCGGCGACCAAGGGCAAACAGCAGCGCTGCTCCTCCCACGACGGGGGGCAGCACCATGGGGAGGGTGACGACCGAACGCATCACGTGACGCCCCGGGAATTCCACACGCGACAACACCCACGCCAGCGGCACGCCGAGGACCACCGAGATGACCGTCGCGGCGAGCGAGGTGACGAGCGAGAGGCGCAGGGCGTCGACGACGAGTCCGGAGGTCATCAGCGTCGTCAGATCCGACCAGGGCGTACGGGTGGCCAAACCGATCAAGGGAACCACGAAGACCGACGCGCCGATCACCGCCAACGCCACCAGGATCCCCGGAGGTCGCTGTGGCTTCCGGCGGCCGCTGCTTCGTCGTCGGGTCACGGCATTGGGCTCAATTGGGCTCGAATCCGAAAGCCGCCAGGATCGACTGACCCTCTGCCGAGAGCACGAACGTGACGAAGGCTTCGGCTTGCGAGGGGTTCGGACTGTTGAGCAACGACACGATCGGATACTCGGCGACGACATTGTCGGCATCGGACAAATCGACGCCGTCCACCAGATCGCCGGCGGAGAGCACGTCGGTGACGTAGACGATTCCGGCATCGAGTTCGCCGGCACCGATCTTGGTGAGCAGTGCTCGGACGTCCGGCTCGTTCGTATCGACCGAAGCGGTGACGCCTGCGTTGGCCAGGGCCTCACGAGCAAAGTCCCCGCAGGGAACCCCGCGGGCACACAACCCGATGAACAGATCCTGGTCGGCAAAGTCCTCGAGTCCGCTCACTCCGGCGGGATTGCCGGCCGGTACGGCGATTTGGAGACGGTTGCGAGCGAACACACGCGGATCGCCGGCCGCCTCGCCGGCCTCGACGATGGACGTCATGTTCGCCTGGTTGGCAGAGGCATAGACATCAGCAGGTGCACCCTCGAGAATCTGCTCGCGAAGGCTCGAACTGCCGGCCAGGTTCAACTGCACGTCGATGCCGGTGTGGGCGGCTTCGTACACAGCCTCCAGTTCGCCGAAGCTGTCGGCCAGGGACGCTGCGGCGAAGACGCTGACCGTGACCTCCGGGGAGCCATCGGTCGTCGACCGAGCGTCCTGGGATCCGAGGTCCGATGCTCCACAGGCAACGGCGAGCAGGAAGACGAGCGCCACCACGATGGCGGTCGGTCGTACTCGTGTTCCCATGGTGCTGCTGCCCTTCTCCCCAACCGGTGAACGTGACCGAGACCGGTCCATGTTCTCAAAGAGACTACTCACCGCCCGGGTCGGATCGCGGCGGTGCATCGGCCGCACGTCATGGGGCCGATCGGATCAAATCCCTGGACGAGTCCCACCGGGTTCGCTATGTTACCCACCAGTAACTTATGACCCCGGAGGCAACATGGCCGAATTTTCACTCGAACTCAGCGAGGACCAGCTGACCCTGCAGAAGTGGGTTCATGACTTCGCCGAAGGCGTCCTTCGCCCCCAGGCCGCCGAGTGGGACGAGCGTGAGGAGTTCCCGTATCCAGTCGTGCAGGAGGCCGCATCCATCGGCCTCTACGGATGGGAGTTCATGGCCGAGATCATGCGGAACGATCCAACGGGCCTGTCGACGCCGGTGGCCCTCGAGGAGTTGTTCTGGGGTGATGCCGGCCTGGGCATGTCCATCATGGGCACCGGACTGGCCGCCGCCGGCATCGCCGCCGGCGGCACCCGCGAGCAGGTGATCGAATGGGTGCCGCAGTGCTATGGCACCGCCGACAAGATCGCGCTCGGGGCGTTCTGTGCATCCGAACCCGATGCCGGATCCGATGTCGGGGGTTACCGCGCTCGGGCCAAGTACGACGAGGCAACCGACGAGTGGGTCCTCAACGGGACGAAGGCATGGATCACCAACGGCGGCATTGCCGACGTTCATGTCGTGGTCGCCGTCGTGGATCCGGCCCTGGGATCCAAGGGCCACGCGAGCTTCGTGGTGCCGCCCGGCACCGACGGTTTGTCGATGGGCCAGAAGTACGCCAAGCACGGCATTCGGGCCAGTCACACTGCAGAGGTCGTGCTCGATGATTGCCGCATCCCCGGGCGTTGCCTGCTGGGTGGCAAGGAGAAGCTCGATGAGCGCTTGGCCCGTGTTCGGGAGGGTCAATCAGGGAACTCACAGGCCGCCATGCAAACCTTCGAAGCCACGCGACCATCGGTGGCGGCACAGGCCCTCGGCATCGCTCGTGCCGCGTATGAGTATTCACTCGACTACGCCAAGGAGCGCCATGCCTTTGGCCGACCCATCATCGAGAACCAGAGCATCGCCTTCATGTTGGCCGACATCGCCACCGAGTTGGAGGCCACCCGCATGCTGGTGTGGCGCGCGGCCTGGCTCGGAAAGCAGAAGAAGTTCAAGTACGCCGAGGGTTCGATGGCCAAGCTCAAGGCAGGCCGACTGGCGGTGCACTCGACCGAGAGGGCGATGCAGATCCTGGGTGGGTACGGCTACACCCGCGAGTACCCCGTCGAGCGTTGGCACCGTGATGCAAAGATCTACGACATCTTCGAAGGCACCGAACAGATCCAGCAGCTGGTGATCAGCCGAGCCATCTCGGGGATGCGGATCGTCTAGGGGGAACAGGGGAAGCAGCTCACCTGGACATCTCGTCTCGCTGGTTGCTGTATGGAAGCGTGGACGTCGTGGCGCAGTGGACTCGTGGGCGGCGCCCGGTCTTCGGGCAGTCGTGGCATTGGCCCAACAGGATTCCGGGTTCGATGCGCCGTTGCGAGGCCTGACGGCGGCCAACCGATGCTCGGTGGGGCGACGTCAGCCGCGAACGAGTCCGATGAAGTGCCCGCTCTCGACCAGGCGGTCGATGAACTCGGGCTCGTACACACCGGTCGGGTCGGCCCGAACCATCTCGTCGATGGCCACGGCGTCCTCGCCCACGAGGATCCGCCACTCCCCCGCCTTGACCCCCTCGAGGATGATCGTCGCCGCTTGCGCTGCCGTGGTCGGCGCGTTGTCCCGATAGCCGGCCCCTCGGTCGGCCACTGCCGTCACGATGTCATCGTCGGACATCTGATCGACTGGGAACCCGCGCGCACCCATCAACTTGCGGAACGAGACAACGTCGACGCCACCGTGGGCGGCGACGGTGTTGATGGCGATCGACGTGCCGATGTGCCCCGGCATCACGACATGGGCGGAGACGTGCGGCGCATTGACCCGGAAGTCGGCGATCAACGCCTCGGTGAATCCGCGCACGGCGAACTTGGCGGCGCAATACGACGTGTGGGGACGATCCGCGCCCACCGAAGCCCAGACCCCGTTGATGGAGCTGGTGTTGACGATTGCGGCTTCCGGCGCTCGGACCAGCATCGGCACGAAGGCTCGAGCACACACGTAAACGCCTCCCCAACAGATGTCGAACGTACGCTCCCAGGCCGCCGGATCATCGGCCACGAAACTGCCGCCGCCGGCGATTCCGGCGTTGTTGAACAGCAGGTGCACGCACTCGGTGTCGTGTTCCTGCTCCACCGCCACACGGAAGGCAGCCACCTGTGTGGGGTCGCTCACATCGCAGACATGCCGGGAAACCTTGGTGGTCGAGCCATCCTCACCGACGAGGCGAGCGGTCCCGGCCATGTTCTCGCTGTTCACATCGCACATCGCAACGTCGGCGCCCGCCCCGGCGAGTTGACGCACGAGCTCACGCCCGATCCCCGTCCCACCGCCGGTCACCACGGCCAGGCGTCCCTCGAAACTCTCCATCGATCATTCCCTCTCGCTCGTTCGGCTCGTCATCGTCGGCAAACGCAGCTGCCCATCGTCACTATGACGTCTCGGGATCGCTGCTGCACGCAACGCCAAGACGCTGCCGCATGATTTTCTCCGGATCCCTGCATCCACGGGCGCTGGTCGCTCCGTACCAACAGATGTCCACGCCAACGGTGGCACGGACATCGACCATCGGAGTTGTCAATGAAAAAGGCCATCTTCGGGCTCGTCGCCCTCCTGACCCTGTTCCTCGCTCCTCCTGCCTACGCCCAGGATGGCCAGATCATGCTCGCTCACGGCATACCCGACACCAACGTCGACATCGTCGTGGATGGTTCGGTCGTCATCGGAGGCTTTTCCTTCGGTGACATGGAAGACCTTTCGGCCTTCTCCGGCCAAACCCTCAAGGCCCTGACCGTGAACGTCGCCGGCACCGACACCGTTGTCCTCGACCTCGGCGACTTCGCCGTGCCGGCAACCGGCAACTTCACCGTCATCGCTCACCTCGACGCCGCCGGTGCTCCGACGGTCTCGGTCTTCCAGAACGACACGGGCGCCATTGCCGCCGGTGAGGGTCGTCTCATCGTGCGCCACACCGCCGCTGCTCCCGCCGTCGACATCCTTGCCAACGGATCGGCTGCGTTCACCAATGTGGCCAACGGCAAGGAAGGCAAGGCTGACCTTGCCGCCGGAACGGTCTCGGCCGAGGTGGTTCCCACCGGCGCCACCACCCCCGTCGTCATCGGCCCGGCTGATCTTCCCATCGCCGAGGGTGCGGCGCTGATCGTCTACGCCGTCGGCTCGCTCGAGGCCGACAATCTCTCGGTCCTGACCCAGAGCATCACCGGCCTGGGCGCCACCCCGACGTTGATCAACACCGGCAACAGCCCCGTCGAGGAGTCGTCGTCCAACACCCTCGTCCTTCTCGCTGCCGCCCTTGGCACGTTGACCATCATCGGGGTCGGGTCTCGACGACTGGCCACGATTCGTCGCTGAGACCAGTGCGAACACGCCTCATTACCGCCGGTGCTGTGCTGTTGGTCCTTGCGACCGGAGCCTGCGCCGGCGGTGGCGCGTCCGGCGGCAATCGACCCGAGCCTCTCTCCGCTGGCCGATCTGGTACAGCCCGGCGGGCGACTCGTGCCTCCCGATCAGGCAGCGGACGCTGCACCGACACCGCTCACGCTCGACATTCCGACGATTCGGGTCCAGGGCGCACCGATTCGTCCGGTGGGTGTCCTCGACAACGGCGAGCTGGAAGTCCCGGGAGGTCGCGAGGTCGGCTGGTACCGCTGGAGTGCCAGCCCGGGACGGTCCGGGTCAGCCGTCCTTGCGGCGCACATCGCCTACAACGGCTCCGATGGCGTGTTCCGCCGACTCGATCAGCTCGAGCCCGGAGACGAGATCACCGTTCGCTACGAGGACGGTGATGAGGGCCGCTTCGTGGTGAGCGAGAAGGCGCAGTATGCCAAGGACGAACTCCCGGCGGATCGTGTCTTCGCCAGGGAGGGGTCGCCGCTGCTGACCCTCATCACCTGCGGTGGGTCGTTCAATCCGGATCTTCGAAGCTATGACGACAATGTCGTCGTCTACGCCATTCCGGTGTAGGCGGCACCTCCGATTAGGATCCGTCCCGGAGGTTCCCCCCATGTTGTTGCCCATGACCCCGGACGAAATGCTCTCGACCACCCGCTCGGTTCGTCGCCGTCTCGACTTCGACACGCCGGTCGATGCAGCGGTCCTTCGCCAGTGCCTCGAGCTCGGACTCCAGGCCCCGACCGGTTCGCTGCGCCAGGACTGGCACTTCGTGGTGAGTACCGACCGCCGGCAGTGCCAAGCCGTCGGCGAGGTCTACAAACGCGTGTGGAATGGGATGGTGAGCGATCGCTATCTCGAGACTGCCGCTCAGGCCGAGCCCGACGAGGCGGCACGGGCCTCGTGGCTGCGGATGATGGAATCGGCCCGCTACCTGGCTGACAACTTCCCTCGGGTCCCCGCCATCCTCGTTCCGTGTATCACCGGTCGGCTCGATGGCGCTCCCGCTGCACTCCAGGCACTCCGGTGGGGTTCGGTCATCCAGGCGACCTGGAGCTTCATGCTGGCCGGTCGCGTGCGCGGCCTGGGTACCTGTTGGACGACCGTGCACCTCTCTGCCGAGGAAGAAGTAGCGGACATCCTCGGCATCCCCTTCAACGAGGTGCAGCAGGTCGCGCTCATTCCCGTGGCTCACACCCTTGGAACCGACTTCAAACCGGGCCAGAGGAAACCCTTCGACGACTTCGTCCATTGGGACGGCTGGTAGCCGACAGCCGGGCACGCGGCGTTCACGGAGTCGGCCGAACTCGACGAGGCATGGCAGGATCAATCGGTGAAGGGAACGACTCCGTGAACAGGATGAGCGTATGGAACTGAAGAACACCCGCTACGAGATCGACGACTTCGGGGTGGCTACCGTGTGGCTGCACCGTCCAGAGCGGGCCAATGCCTGGACTGGTCACCTGCATCGTGAGTACCGGTGGATCTTCAGTCAGCTCGAGGTCGACCCCCGGGTCCGCGTGGCCGTCGTGACGGGCACCGGCAACCATTTCAGTGTCGGCGCCGACTCCGGCGCCTTGGACGTCGGCGTGAAGCGCGGCTACTACGACCCTGGCCTCGGCGCCGACACGGCCAATCCGGGCTACGGCGTCCGGCCCGACTTCGACCACGACCTCGCCTGGCAGTGGGCCCTGCGCTTCCCGGTCATTGCCGCGGTCAATGGTGGCTGCGCCGGTGTCGCTCTGGCCCTGGCATGTTTCTGCGACATGCGCTTCGGCGCCGCTGAAGCAAAGCTCACCACGGCGGCCCCCAAACTCGGGTTGCCCGCTGAGTACGGCCTGTCCTGGGTGCTGCCCCGTCTCGTCGGGATCAGCGCAGCGGCCGACCTGCTCATCTCAGGTCGAACGTTCCGGGCCGCCGATGCCCCCGCCGGTCTCTTCAACGCCACCTACGCAACCCGTGAGGAGCTGATGGAGGAGGTCATCGACTACGCCCGGGGAATCGCCACCAACGTCGGTCCGTCTGCGGTGGCCCAGACGAAGGAGCAGCTGTACCGCGACGTGCTTTCCTTCGACGTCGGCGAGTCGATCGAGGACTCGAAACATCGCATCAACCTGGCGATGGCAACCGCCGAATACCACGAGGGCGTCGCCGCCTTCTCGGCGCGGCGAGCACCGCAGTTCCCTGATTTGCCGCTTGCCGATCCAGCGGTTGTTGATCCACCTCGCTGAGCGCTCGGGCTCGGGCTCGGCTAAGCGTCCTGAGCGGCGAGTTGGGTCAACACCTGGGTGAAGACCTCTGGGGGCTGGGCCCCGGCCAAACCGGACTTCCGATCGAAGACGAACATGGGCACCGAGGTGATACCGGCCTGCATGGCGAATTCGAGATGGCTCAAGACCTCCGCCTTGCCGGCATCTCCCGAGAGCCAGGCCCGAGCCTGTTCGGCATCCAGACCGACCTCCTCGGCGAGACGAACCAAGGTCTCGAGCTCGCCGAGCGACTCGCCTTCGGTGAAGTACGCCTTCAACAAGCGTTCCTTCAGTTCGTGCTGCACGCCATCGATCTCTCCGAGCACCAGCAGGCGGTGAGCCAGCAAGGTGTTGGCCCGTTGGGCGATGTCCATCCGGAACTCGAGCCCGACGGAAGCACCCTCGGCAGTGACGCGATCGATGATCTTCGCCGCCTCCTCGGGACCCCCGAACTTCTTCTCATAGGCGCGGACCACGGCCTCACCTGGGCCCCCAGGTGCAGTCGGATCCAGCTGATAGGCGCGGTAGGCGACCTCGACCTCGACGTCGGGATGCGCGGCCCGGAACGCATCCAGACCTTCTTCGAATCGACGCTTGCCGATGTAGCACCATGGACACACGACATCGGACCAGATTTCGACCTGCATGGCCTCCTTCAACGCAGGAAGCCGGCAATCATTCCCGGGCCGGCCATGGGGAGCTCACGGTCACCCCGGGTTTTCGGGCCGTTGGGTTTGTGAGCGATACTGTCCCCCGTCCGCAGGAGGCACCGAACCCATGACTTCCGACCAGCCGAGTCCGAAGCTGACGATTGGCGACAGCCCTCACTTCGACGAGCAGTTTCCGCTGTCGCCCGTCGACGACTTCATGATCCATCAGACGGTCGACCCGATACGGATCATGATGAGCAGCGACCCCAAGGCCTACGAGCGCTATTGGATGGTCTGCCACGACGACGCCGGCGAGGTCCTCGTAGCCACCGGCTGCAGCTTCTATCCCAACATGGAT
This sequence comes from Acidimicrobiales bacterium, assembly GCA_024641625.1. Lineage (GTDB taxonomy): Bacteria > Actinomycetota > Acidimicrobiia > Acidimicrobiales > SZUA-35 > JAHECQ01. Next base: position 8,544 of record JAHECQ010000037.1, read on the forward strand.
CGCTCCGAGGCGTACGCCATCGTCAACCATCGCGGCATCCACCGATCAGTCCGGGTGTTCCGGCCTCTGGGCGCCGACCGGATGGACCTCCGGTTCGGGCCGATCGCCCCGCAGATCATCGAGGGGCTGCGTCGGTGGCGCTACGTGCTCGAGCCCAACGAGTGGGGCATCAGCTTCGATCTCGACTTTCGCGACACGACTCGTCAGGTGTACCGCGAGCCCACCCTGAGCATCGACCGCGGCTACCCACGAGGTCGGCGACCCGATGTCACCACCGGGTTCGAGAGTTTCGGTGACGTGTCCGGCTGGGTCGAGATCGACGGCCGACGGATCGACATCGCTCCCGGGTCCGGGCGGGGCACCCGCGACCGTCACTGGGGTGTCGGGCGAGGCGTCGGTGGGCCGGAGTTGGCCCTCGGCGGTCGCATGCACATGGGGGTCAATGGCAACAGCTTCGTGGCCTTCGAGAACTTCACCATCTGGGGCGACCGGGTGTTCTACCGATTCGGTGATCCTCGCCCGGGTAGCGGGCGGGTTCTCGAGGCCGACCGGCGGATGCGT
>JAHECQ010000037.1:9129-15692 GCA_024641625.1 Acidimicrobiales bacterium
GACTCGGGCGAGGTGAAGCGGTTGCACTATGAACGCATCGGCAACCAGACCGCGTACCTGCGCTGCGGCATGTACGGCGGGACGCCCGACAAGAACATTCATCAGGGAGGGTACGGCGGGTCGGACGAGCTGATCGAGGGAGACGTGTTCGACGTCAACCAGCCCGACGTTCGTGCCTCACTGGTCGGCCTGGACGAGCATCTGTGTCGCGTCACCTGCGACGGCGAGACCACGACCGGTCTCATGCAACCCATCGACCCGAACGCCTACAACGCCTGTGCCTCACCCACTCGCAAAGGCTGGTCCTTCCTGTAATGAAGTGCCGCCTATGACTCCGGAGGCGATCGGTGCGGGCCTGACGGCCTTCCTGACCGCGGAGCTCGGTGGCGACGCGCATCCGGTGATCAGCGACGTGTCGCCGGTCGCCTCGATCGGAAATGCCCGGGAGCCCTGGGCGTTCACCGTTGCCTGGCAGACGGCTGACGGTCACCAGCGGACGGAACGTTGCGTCATGCTGCTCAAGGCCGAAGCGGGTCAGCTGGAGACGACATTGGCGCCGGAATTCGGGACCATCGAGGCGCTCGGCGACTCGGATGTTCCGCTGGCCCGTGCGCTGTGGTGTGATGAGGGCGGAACCTGGTTGGGGCAGGGCTTCTTCGTCACCGCCTTCGTTCCCGGCACGGCGTCGATGCGGCCGCTTCGCATCGAGGGAGGCGACCCTGCACTTCGCAACGTTGCGCTGGAACTGGCCCGAGCCGCAGCTCGCCTCCACCGATTCGACTGGCAATCCGCCGGGCTCACCTGCCTGCCGCCGGTCGAACGATCCGATGTCGCCCTTGCCCAGCTCGACCTGTGGGAAGAGCAGTTCCGGCGCCAACGTCTCGAACCGCACCCTGCACTGGCCTGGGCCTTCGAGTGGTTGCGACAGCATGCCCCGACGGCCGCACGGATCTCGATCGTCCATGGCGATCTTCGATTCGGCAATCTGCTCTACGAGAACGATCGGCTGACTGCCCTCCTGGACTGGGAGATGACCCATCTCGGTGACCCACTCGAAGATCTGGGTTGGGTGTATCGATCACTCTGGAGCCCGGAGCGATCGCTGCCCTTCGACGAGTTCCTCGCGGCCTACGAGGCCGAACGTGGGGTCACCGTCGACCTCGAACACCTCGGGTGGTATCGGGCATTCAGCGAGGTGAAGCACAGCATCATCTCCCTCACCGCCGCACGGTCCTTCAGCGATCGTCTCACCCACAACCTGCGTCACGCAGACCGAGCCGAAACCGTGCCGGCCTTCCTGCAGTGTTTCCTGGAATTGGTGCCCGCATGTTGAACCCCTCCCCGGCCGACCTGCTTCGCGGCGTGGCCGAGGCCCTCGATGAAACGGTCCTCCCCGACCTTCCCCGGGGCGCCCCTCGGAGTCAGGTCCAGGCGGCAATCGGGATCGTGCGCCGCTGCGCCGCTGCGATGGAAGCCCATGGGCCGATCCTGTACGCCGAGTGCGTCGACCTCGTCGGAACCATCCGCCTGGTGACTGCAGCCGACGGTCAACTGGTCGACGACCGAGCCGCACTCGATGGTGTGTTGGTCGAGGCCGACCTGGTGATGGGCGCCGAATACCCATCGGTCGGTCAGCTGACCGCCTTGGCCCTCGAACTGCACGAGGTCCTCGAGCCGATTGCCGTGCAAGCCGAACAGCTGCAGTCGACCCAATGTGCTGCCATCCGCGGACTCTTCGGACGGCAGCTGGCCAGAGCGCAAGACCTGGGTCTCTCGCCCTGGTGACTCAAACGGCGCCGCGGATCCCCGAGAACACGGCCACCTTCCAACCGTCTCCCCGGTCCTGCAGGATGTAGAACGACTGCAGCGACTCGAGCACCGAACCATCTGCTCGGTGACGCGTACCTTCGATCAGCACGTGAACCCGGGTGGCCTCGACGTGCACGAAGCGGGTCTCGGTTTCCGAGTGGTGGAATTCGGTCATGGTCCGCAGCTTGACCGGATCGAACGGGTAGCGATCCCTCACCTGGACGTCGGTCTCGGTCACATAGATCACCGGGAGGTGCACCAAGGCCTCGAGGTCATCTCGGGTGCCGCTCAGGAAGGCCTCGTGATAGCGGTCCATGAGCTCTTCGGCCTGCGCAACGACGGCAGCCCGCTCGGTCGGGAGGAGAGCCGCCATGTCAGGCCGACGCACTCGAGGTTTGCTCGAGTCGGCCGAACACGTAGGGCTCGAGCGTCTCCTGGGCCTCCTTGCGGAACTTGTGCCAACGCCCTCCGCCGTAGTAGGCGAGACTCCCCGGCTGGGCGTCTCCGTGACCGTTGTAGTACGAGATGCAGTCGCGCAGCGGCGCGGTGGCGATGTCGGCTTTGCGACAATGCTCGGCGTACGCCTCCTCGGGCTCGGATTTGATGTCGACGACATCGACCCCACGCTCACGCATCGTCGAGAGCAGCCAGGCCACATAGTCGGCGTGGGCGTCGATGGCATCGGTGAAGTTGAAGCTGCCACCTCCGCCCTGGGGACCCGTCACGATGAACAGGTTGGGGAAGCCCTGGCTGTGGAGGCCGAGGAAGGTCTTGGTTCCCTCCGTCTGCCACTTCTCGCTCAACGCACGCCCGTTGCGACCAACGATCATGTTGAACGTCGACGTGGCCATCCACTGGAAGCCGGTGGCGTAGATCAGCACGTCCAAGGGGTATTCGACCCCGTTGTGCACTACGCCCCGCTCGTTGATCTCGCTGACCCCGAGCGGCGCGGTGTCCACGAGCGTCACGTTCGGCCGGTTGAACGACGGAAGATACTCGTCGTGGAACGTGGGGCGCTTGCACCCGTAGGGGTAGTAGGGCTTCAGCGCCTCGGCGACCTTTGGATCCTCGACGATGGCATCGACCCTCGCACGGATCTGCTCCATGATCCGGAAGTTGGTCTCCAGCTGCTTTTGGATCATCTCCTCGGGTGTGAGGCGGCGCTCATGCTGCTTGCGTTCCTTGAAGTCATCGACCTTGCCCGCCAGGTAGTCGTCGTTGGCCTTGATGGCGGTGCGACCCTCGGAGATGCGGGCGAAGCGAGCCCGGCGGGCCCGAGCCCAACCTTCCTCGTGTTGCCACGTCTCGATCTCTTCCGGGGTGGTGGCCCGCTGGTCACGGACGTCGATCGTGGACGGCGTGCGCTGGAAGACGAACAGCTGACCGGCCACCTTGGCCAATTCGGGTACCGCCTGCACAGCGGTGGCACCGGTGCCGATGATGCCCACGCGCTTGCCTTCGAGATCGATGTTGTAGTTCCAGCGCGACGTGTGGAAGGCGTCGCCCTGGAACGTCTCCATGCCCTTGATCCGGGCGAGCTTGGGACTGGTGAGAATGCCATTGGCCAGGATGACGACGCGAGCTCGCATGGCGTCGCCTCGGTCGGTGTGGACGGTCCAGCGAGCATCCTCCTCGTTCCATTCGGTCTTCTCGACGGTGGTGTGGAACAACGCGTGATCGTAGAACTCGAACTTCTCCGCCATCGACTGGCAGTACTCGAGGATCTCGAAACCCGAGGCGAACTTCATCGACGGGAAGTAACCCATCTCCTCCAGAAGAGGGAAGTAGCTGTAGGACTCGACGTCACAGGCGATCCCCGGGTACCGGTTCCAATACCAGGTCCCGCCGACGTCGCCCCCTTTCTCACAGAATCGGACATCCACGAAACCCGCCTCGCGGAGCTTGTACCACAACAACAGCCCGGCGAAGCCGGCTCCGACCACCAGGACATCGCACTCGTCGGTGAGCGCCTCGCGCTCGATGGGGTCTGCGGAGTACACGTCCTGCAGATACTTGCTGAACTCGCCGTCCATCGGCATGTAATCAGCCGCGCCCCGACGTTGTTCCTTGTACTCCCGGTACTTCGCCTGCTCCTCGGCGTTGAAGACCGCACCAGGTGGTGGAGGAGGCAACGTCGTCAGCTTCTCGTCCTCGATGACGGAGTAACCCTTGCCCGCGATCTTCTCGGTGGCCTTGGCGGCGCGGGTGTTGAATTTCTTCAGTCCGGTGGCGGGGTCAACAATGATCGGCTGCATGGGCAGGTCTCCTCGGGCTCGTTGCTCCCGACACTACATCGGACCGTCGAGGACAAGCATGTCCGCACGGGGCGACAAGGCGACGGGCACGGATCTAGGGTCCGGCCATGCACCAACGTCGACCTACTGCTCCACGAGTCCCACCGATCGAGAAGGTGGCCGCCAAGGCCCGGGAGGCCATGGCCGACGGACCGGCCAACGCCATCAACGTCGTTTCGACGCTCCACACGAACCGAACGATCAACAGGGCATTCGGTGACTTCGCGCAGACACTGCTGTTCAAGGGCACCGTCGACGAGCGTCTGCGCGAGATCGTGATCCTCCGCATGGGCTGGAACTGCCAGGCGGTCTACGAATTCGGCCAGCACACCTTGTTCGGACGCTCTGTCGGACTCACCGACGAGGAGATCTATCTCATCACACGTCCACTCGATCAGGGCGCCTGGAGCGACGTCGAGTCGGCGTTGCTGGCGATGACCGACGATCTCTACAGCGATGATTGCGTGACCGACGCAACCTGGGCCGAACTCGAGAAGCACTTCGATCACAGCGCCATCATCGAGTTCATGTTCGCCGCCGGCTGCTACCGCCTGGTGTCCGGACTGTTGAACTCCTGTGGCGTCCAACTCGACGAGGGCGTCCCCGGGTGGCCGACCCCTCCGAGCGCCTGAGCTCGACTACCGCTTCCTGGCCTCGGCTTCCATCGCCGCCAGGCGCGTGTAGTAGTCGGGAATACCGTTCAGGTGGGCCAACGCGATCTTCCCGGTGGTGATCAGGTCATCGTCGGTGACGTCGGTCTCGGGATCGCCGCGTCCGTGCTCGATCTCGGTCGACATCCCCAGATGGAACTGATCGAAGTCGAAGGCGACCGCCGAGAAGTCGATGTGGAGGGCATCGGCAACCCGGGCCGACTCTTCGTCGGTGACGTGTGTTCTGCGAAACAAGGGATCCTCCGCGGCGAAACTGGTGGGAACATGATGGTGCCCGAGCGTACGCAGACCAACGTGCACACCGATCCCGGCGATACACACACCGAGGCCCAGCACCAGGGCACTGCGCTCGAGCGATGGCATCAGCAAGGCGATGGCACCCAAGGCCAGCACCGGAACGAGCGGAATGCGGCCGAACGTTCCGCGGATGGTGAAGGGTCGATGGCGCTTCGGTTGCCAGATTCGCAGCAGGATCACCGATGCGTTGACGGCGACGAAGACGAGATACACCGAGAAATCGGTGACCGAGGCAACCAGGTGCAGGTCACCGATGGCCACGAAGCAGGCGGCCACGGCCGCCGAACACAGAATGCCGAACCAGGGCGCATGTCGAGCGCTCACCGAGCCGAATCGAGCCGGAAGCGCCCCGGTCTCGGCCATCCCGTACTGCAGCCGTGACGCTGCGGTGACCGCCAGCAACGTGGTGTTGGTCGTGGCGATCATGGCCACCGCCGCCACCACGTCGGCACTCCTCGATCCGATGGCCGCAGCCATCACGTCGGCCAACGGCTGGTCGGAGGCAGCCAGGGCGACCGGACCAAGCACACTCACCGCAGCAATGGCGACCGCCACATAGAGCAGGGTCGAGACCCCGAGCGCGATCAACAGGGCGCGCGGCACCGTCCGGGCCGGGTCGGTGGTCTCCTCGGCCAGGGTGATGACCTCGTCGAACCCCACGAAGGCAAAAAACACCAGCGCAGCCGCCGAGATCACACCTGCGGGCGTGGAACCATCGACCAGGCTGTGTTCGCCGAGATGTGGGACGCCGATGGCAACGATCACCCCCAAGCTGCCGACTTGTAGGACACTGAGGACCACGGTGAGGCGGGCCGAGTTCCGCATGCCCACCAGCGCCACTGCGGTGACAACCCCCAGGAGGCCCCAGGCCGCGACCCGCTGGGGCACGTCGAAGAAGTATCGAGCGTAGTTGGAGAAGCCGAGGGCCACCGCGGCGGCGGCGATGATCAACCCGAGGATCATCACCCACCCGACGACGAACGCCACCCATTCGGGCGCGACCCGACGGGTGTAGTCGTATTCGGCGCCCGCCTTGGGGAACATGGAGGCAAGTTCGGCGTAGCTCAGCGCCGTGAGCGCGCTGAGCGCACCGGCGACGACGAACGCCGCCCAGACTGCCGAACCCGCTTCGGCGGTGGCTGCCCCGAGCAGGACATAGATCCCGGCTCCGATGATGATGCCGACGCCGCTGGCGGTGATCTGTCCCAGACCCAGCGTCCGCGCCAGCGTCGGAGCGGCGGTCGCATGACCCGACTCGGCTCGGTGCTCGTCGTCGCCCTTCGCGGCACTGTTCGTCATCCGGCTGTTCGTCTTCCGATTGCTCTCGCTGCAGGACCCACTATGGGTTCACGGTCTGGGTGTTTTCAAGGTCTCGGTGTTCACACGGTCTCGGTGTTCACACAGTCTCGGCTCGCACCGTCTCGGTTCCTCGGCTCGCACCGTCTCGGTTCTCGGAGTTTCGGGACCATCGTGAACGATCGCAGTGTCAGCT
>JAHECQ010000390.1 GCA_024641625.1 Acidimicrobiales bacterium
GGTCGGCGGCTCCCGATCAAACCACAGCTGGGCCACACCGTCCCAGGGATGGGTGCCGTCGGGAGCGACGTCGTACAGCGTGGCGATGTAGCGCCAGGCATGCAGGCGTCCCTCCTCCTTTGCCTTGAGCTGTCCGGCGCGGACGAGCGGCATGTGGTTGGCGAACCAGTGAGCCACGAGTTCTTCGCGAGTGGCCGCTGGTCGACGCTTGATCAGATACTGCATCTTGGCGCCAGGCGTGGCGGCCGGTCGTTCGCTCATGGCTCGATCACGATCTTGCCGATGGCCTTGCGGTCCATCATGGTGCGCAACGCGATGACTGCATCATCGAGCGAGTAGCGGGCCGAGATGTGCGGTTTGAGCTTGCCCGATGCCGTGAACTCGAGCAGGTCGCTCATGACCTGACGGCCGAGTTCGGGTTCGTTGACCATCATCGCCCCGTAGAAGACGCCGACGATCGAGCAGCTCTTGAGCAGGGTGAGGTTGAGCGGGACGCTGGGAATGCCGGCGGTGAACCCGATGACCAGGAACCGACCTCCCCAGGCAGATGCCCGAATGGCCGCTTCGGCGTAGTCACCACCGACCGGATCGTAGATCACGTCGACGCCCTTGCCGTCGGTGAGTTCCTTGGCCCGGTCCTTGAGGCTCTCGGTGGCGTAGTTGATGGTCTCGTCGGCGCCGAACTGCCGACACAGGTCGAGCTTCTCCTCGGTCGAAGCGGCCGCGATGACGCGGGCTCCCATCAGCTTGCCGATCTCGATGGCCGTCATGCCAAGGTGTCCGCCGGCGCCGAGGATGAGGAGCGTCTCGCCCTCCTTCAGCTGCCCCCGCCACTTGAGTCCGTAGTAGGTGGTGCCATAGGCGTAACCCAGGCCGGTCGACTCGGCGAAGCCGACCGAGTCGGGCAACGGTCGGGCATCGCGACCCTTGGCCAACGCCTGCTCGGCAAAGCCGCCGGACACACCGACGGATGCGACCACCCGGTCGCCGACGTTCACGTTGGTCACGTCGGAGCCGACTGCTGCGATCACGCCCGACACCTCGCCGCCGGGAATGTAGGGCAGCGGCACCTTGAACTGGTACTTGTCCTCGAGCATCAGGGTGTCGGGAAAGGTGACACCGACCGCCTTCACGTCGATCAGGACCTGATCGTCTCCCGGGGTGAGGTCCGGGATCTCCTCGACCACCAGGTTCTCCGGCGGGCCGAACGCCTTGCAGACCACGGCTTTCATACTGATTCTCCTTGGCTCGAGCGAGGTTGGCGCGTCCCCCAACGTCGGGGATGTGTGGTGTTGGTCCTACTCCGTGGCGCTCGATTCGTCCAGTCCGACCCCGCGTGCCGAGCCGACGGACGGGCGAACGCGCCTAGGCTCTGGGAGGGCCATCACTCCACGATGGTCCGAGTTGGTCATCGATCGAAGGTGCCTCGCATTGTTGGTGTTCACCTCGCCGGATCACCGGAGACATCATGCGCTCGAACTGGACGGCGGTCGGATGATTCGTTCGTGGGAATGCCCTGAACGGGTCGATGTCATCGAGGCTGCGCTTGCCGATCGACACCAGTTCCGCGCCCCCGGACCGGTGCGGATGGGGCCGATCCGGCAGATCCACGACGAAGGGTATCTCGCCTTCCTCGCCGAGGCCTGGGACCGCTGGAGGGCAGAGGGGGAGCAGGGCGAGGCAGCAATGGGCCTGTGTTGGCCCACCCGCCGCATGAACCAGGCACACGTTCCGCGATCGTTGCGCGGCCGGCTGGGCTACTACGGGTTCGCGGCCGATTGCTCGATCACCGACGGTACCTGGCCGGCAACGCTCACCAGTGCAGCCCTGGCCCAATCGGCGACCGAAGCCGTGTTGGCCGGAGCACGTGCTGCATTCGCGCTGTGCCGACCCCCGGGACATCACGCCACGGCCGATCAGTTCGGTGGGTACTGCTATGTCAACAACGCCGCAGTGGCTGCCCAGCAGTTGCGAGACGCTGGGCTGGACCGAGTGGCGATCGTCGACGTCGACTACCACCATGGCAATGGCACCCAGGACATCTTCTACCAACGTGACGACGTGTTGTATTGCTCGGTCCACGCCGATCCGAATGACGACTTCCCCTACTTCCTGGGCCACGCCGACGAACGGGGCGATGGCATCGGGGTCGGGTTCAACCTCAACGAGCCCCTCCCGAGGGCGACGGGGTTCGACGACTGGTCAGCGGCGCTGGAGCGTTGTCTGACCCGCGTGGAGGAGACCGACTGCCAGGCCATGGTGGTGTCGCTCGGTGTCGATACCTATGTCGGTGATCCCATCAGCCAGTTCCTACTCGATCACGAGGACTTCACCAGGATGGGACGTCAACTCGCGGCGGCAGGGCTGCCGACGGTTTTCGTCATGGAGGGCGGTTATGCGGTGGGTGAACTCGGCACCAATGTGGTGAACGTGCTCGATGGCTTCGAGGCGGCTCTCGATGGCTGCTGATCCGGATGTCACCGTGGTGGGTGCAGGGCCGAATGGACTCGTGGCTGCCCTGACCCTGGCCGCTGCAGGCCTGAGCGTGCAGGTCGTGGAGAAGAGCGACACGCCAGGGGGAGGGGTGCGAACCGTCGCTCTGACCCTTCCCGGCTACCGACACGACGTCTGTTCGACCATTCATCCCCTGGCGGCTGCCTCTCCGTTCATGCGGGACTTCCTCGATGGGCGCACCGATGTCGAATTGGCCCATCCCGCCATTCCCCTGGCCCACCCCCTCGATGGTGGACGGGCCGCAGTCCTGCACAGCGATCTCCACCAGACCGCGGCCGAACTGCACGCCGACGGTGCTCGGTGGCGGCAGGTCTTCGGTCCCCGCACCGATTGGGTACGGCTGAGCTCGGCACTCCTGCGGCCGATCTCCCAGACTGCGCTGCATCATTCGTTCGAGCTGGGTCGCTTCGGACTTTTCGCGGGAATGCCCTCCACGGTCCTGGCGCGACTGTTCCGGTCCGATGAGGCCCGAGCACTCCTCGGTGGGAGCGCAGCGCACTCGCTCGTCCCCCTCAACCGGCCCCTGACTGCGTCCTTCGCCTTGCTGCTGAACGGCCTCGGACAGAGCGTTGGTTGGCCGGCGATCCGCGGCGGGTCGGGCCTTCTGATCGACGCAATGGTGCACACCCTGACCGAGCTGGGTGGCACCATCGAATGTGGCCGGGCCGTACGCTCAACGTCGGATCTGCCCGGAACGGGCTTGCTGATCTTCGACCTCACACCGCGTCAGGTGGCACGGATCATGGGGGACGATCTCCCACGCCGGACCAGACGCCAGTTCCAGCGGTTCCGATACGGACCGGGCGTGTTCAAGGTCGACTATGCGCTCAGCGAACCGGTGCCGTGGATCCATGAGGCATGCCGACAGGCGGGCACGCTGCATGTCGGGGGAACCTTCGACGAGATCGCGTTGTCCGAGGCCGAGGTCGGAGCCGGTCGGGTTCCCGAGCGTCCCTTCGTCATTGCCGCCCAGACATCGGTCTTCGACCGCTCGCGCGTCGAGGGCAGCGGTGAGACGTTCTGGGCCTATTGCCATGTGCCGAACGGTTCGACGGTCGACATGCTCGATCGGATCGAATCGCAGATCGAACGGTTCGCCCCCGGGTTCACCGACGTCGTTCTCGATCGTCACATTGCCGGACCCGCATGGTTCGAGGACTACAACGAGAGCTACGTCGGCGGTGACATCGGCGGCGGTTCCTACGGGGGGCTCCAGCTGCTCGCCCGACCGCGACTGACCACCGACCCCTACGGAACCGGCAACCCTCGGGTGCTGCTCTGTTCGGCGTCCACGCCACCGGGAGCCGGCGTCCATGGCATGGGCGGCTACCTGGCCGCTGCCGATGCACTGAAGCGGCTCGGCCTACCGCCGGTCGAGGCGGGCCGATTGCGGCGCTCACCGAGCTGACCCGGCCGCTAGCAGGGTGCTGATTTTCTTCTGATTGGTGCTCGCGTTCTGGGTGGGGATCGAAAAGAATGGGGGCATGCGTGGAACCCCTGAACGCCAGTTGTCGATGTTGTCGTCGTTGTCGACTGAGGATCTGATCCCGGCGGATCATCCGATCCGGAAGATCCGGGCTGTGGTCGACGTGGTGTTGGCGGGCATGGACGACGCGTTCGACGCCATGTACGC
>JAHECQ010000391.1 GCA_024641625.1 Acidimicrobiales bacterium
CGACCATCTCGGTGATGCGACGCTCACGAGTTCGGTCGAGGTAACGACGAGGGTATCGACCGAGCAGGTCGAGCACCGTGTGAATGTCCGCAGCCAACAGCGTCTTGAGGCGTTTCTCGCCGACGCCATTGAGTCGGCTGACCGGGAGCTCGCCGAGGTCGCGCAGGCGCAATCCGGATACCGGAGCGTCATGTTCAGGGTTGATCGAGCCCATAGGCAGGAGCGATTCTACTCAACAGGACTTCTCTTCGGCCGATGCTTGCCATACGCTGAAGGCCCTACCCCCACAGTCACAGCAATCAGATTGCGGAGATACCGACTCGTGCAAGGCGTCATCAAGGACTACAACCCGGCAACCCAGGACGGCGTCGTGCTTCGCGACACCGACCTCGCCGAGTTCGACCTTGCTCCCAACGCCCTGGTCGGCTCGGTCTTTCGCATGTTGCGGCCTGGTCAACGGGTGGTGTTCGACCTCGACGACTCCCAGCAAGCGTCCAAGCTACGTCTGGGTTCAGAGGTCGACATGGGTACTCCAAGCTGGTTGGAGTCCTAGGCGGGGCAAGCGCCGGGGGGCCAGGTCGCCTCGCCATTCTCAACGGATCCATCTTGGATCCGACTCAGCGACAACGACGTCGGAAGGGTCAGAATGGCTTTGACAATGAATGCACCAACCACCAACCAGAAGCTGCTGAGTTGGGTATCGGAATGGGTGGAGATCTTCCAGCCGGACGACATCTACTGGTGCGACGGCACCGAGGAGGAATACGACCGTTTGGCCTCGACGCTCGTGGCCACCGGTACGTTCCAAAAACTGAACGAAGCCAAGCGTCCCAACAGCTACCTCGCGCTCTCCGACCCGGCCGACGTGGCCCGCGTCGAGGAACGAACCTTCATCTGCACGCCGACCAGCGACGAGGTCGGACCCACCAACAACTGGCGTGACCCGGCCGAGATGAAGGCCGAGATGATCCGCCTGTACACCGGCTCCATGCGCGGACGGACCATGTACGTGGTGCCGTTCTCGATGGGCCCCCTCGGCTCCCCCATCGCCCACATCGGCGTACAGCTCACCGATTCCGCGTATGTCGCTGCGTCGATGCGAACGATGACCCGCATGGGCGCCGCCGCGCTCGAGGTCCTCGCCGACAGCGACTTCGTGCCCTGCATCCACTCGGTCGGGTACCCGCTCGTGGACGGCCGCACCGAGGTTCCCTGGCCCTGCGACGGGGAGAACAAGTACATCGTGCACTTCCCGCAGTCCAAGGAGATCTGGAGCTACGGCTCTGGCTACGGCGGCAACGCGTTGCTCGGCAAGAAGTGCTTCGCCCTGCGCATTGCGTCGACCATGGCCCGCGACGACGGCTGGCTGGCCGAACACATGCTCATCATCGGTGTCACGCCGCCCAACGGCGAGAAGAAGTACATCGCCGCCGCCTTCCCATCCGCCTGCGGCAAGACCAACATGGCAATGCTCATCCCGAGCCTGCCGGGTTGGAAGGTCGAGACCGTCGGCGACGACATTGCCTGGATGAAGTTCGGCGAGGACGGCCGCCTCTATGCCATCAACCCGGAGTTCGGGTTCTTCGGCGTGGCCCCCGGCACCTCGATCAAGACCAACCCCAACGCCATGGCCACCCTCGACGCGAACTGTGTGTTCACCAACGTGGCTCTCACCGAGGACGGTGACGTGTGGTGGGAAGAGATGACGGACGAGACGCCGGCCCGCCTCACTGACTGGAAGGGACAGCCGTGGACCCCGGAGTCCAAGACACCGGCTGCTCACCCCAACGCCCGGTTCACTGCGCCGGCGGGGCAGTGCCCCTCGATGGCCCCCGAATGGCAGGATCCCAGGGGCGTCCCGATCTCGGCCATTCTCTTCGGTGGCCGCCGGGCCACCAACATTCCGCTGGTGACCGAGGCCAAGGACTGGGAGCACGGTGTCTTCCTGGGTTCCATCATGAGTTCGGAGAAGACGGCCGCCGCCGCCGGCAAGGTGGGGCAGGTCCGATTCGACCCCTTCGCCATGCTCCCGTTCTGCGGGTACAACATGGCCGATTACTTCGCCCACTGGCTCAAGATCGGTGAGTCCACCGCAGCCGACAAGCTTCCCAAGCTGTTCTGGGTCAACTGGTTCCGTCGCGACGAGGACGGTGGGTTCATGTGGCCCGGGTTCGGCGACAACAGCAGGGTCCTCAAGTGGGTCGTCGAGCGCGTGAACGGCGAAGGCGAGGCCAACGAGACGCCCATCGGCATGGTTCCCACGGTCGATGCCATCGATCGCCAAGGCATCGAGGATCAGGTCGACGATCTCACGATGGCCAAGCTGCTCGAGGTGGACCATGCCTCCTGGCAACAGGAGCTCGACCTCATCGAAGACCATTACCAGGTCTTCGGCACGCGTTTGCCCAAGCAGCTCACCCGCCAGCTCGAAGCGCTCGGTCAACGACTCGCCGACTGAACACGAACACGACAGTGGCCCGTGATCGCGTCGCGATCACGGGCCACTGTCGTTTTGGTCAGCTCGACGAAGGCGTCACCAGGAAGAACGCCCGAATGGTGAGGCCCATCACGAACAGGCCGCCGAATCCGTACAACAGGTAGCGCCACGCCTCGAGCTGTTGTCGATAGCTGTAGATGATGACGACCGAGGCGAAGGCAACAAAGCCGTAGAACATGTGAATGCTGGGCACCTCGATGCCATCGAGACGGAGTGTGGCCACGCCGAGCGCGACCTGGATCGCGACGGCCACCTGAACCACCGTCGTCACTCGCCACAGCCATTGGCCACGAAGCGACTCGACCCGGTGGGCGGCCAACGCCCACGTTCCGGCGAGTCCGTTGCCCAACATGACGAACCAGGCGAAGCCGGCATGGACAGAACGGAAGTTCACCACTCCAGGTTAGTGAATGGCCGCCACGTCGACCCCGGTCAACAGCGATCCGAGCCGAGTACCCTCGGTCCATGCAGCACCGCCGCTTCTTCGTCGATGCAGTCACGGCGTCGGGTCAGGTGTTCCCGCCGGTCGGTGGCAATCTGCTGGTCGTGCGGCGCCCCGAGAGCCCCAACCTCGACTGGGAGCTCGTGGTGCAGACTCGTGAGACGCACCTCATGCAGCAGGCGCCCTACGATCTGCTCATGGTCGGGCCGGGCGGGAGCTTCTCGGGTTCGGCGATCCTCGTTCGCTCGGATGGCCACGCTCATGTCTTTCGGGGCGCAGGCGATCTCGGCGGATTCGCAGAAGACCAATTCGATCGCTGATCGACGCGTTGCTCAGGCGATCGCACCGACGTCGCGGAGCTTGGCGATCGTGTCGGCGTCGAAGCCGTAGTCGGACAGAACATCGTCGGTGTCGGCCCCGGGGTGCGACGCAGGACCTTGGACAACGGGGGATGTGCGACTGAAGCGAGGCGCGGGCGCGGCCTGGGTCATGCCACCGACCTGGATGAAGGTGCCACGTTCGACATTGTGTGGATGCCTGGTGGCCTCGTCCATCGAGAGCACCGGGGCGAAGCAGACGTCGCTGTGCTCCATGAGCGACGACCACTCGTCGCGGGTCTTGGTCTTGAAGAGCGCAGCCACTCGCTGTTTCATGCCGGGCCACTGGCCCCGATCGTTCTGCGGTGGGAGGTCGGGCTGCTCACCCAGACCCGACAGCCGCAGCAGCTCGGCGTAGAACTGCGGCTCGATGGACCCGATCGAGATGTACTCGCCATCGGAGCACTCGTAGACGTCGTAGAAATGTGAACCCGTGTCGAGCATGTTGGTGCCACGCTCGTCGTTCCAGACGCCCATGGCTTTCATTCCCCAGAACATGTTCATCAGGCTGGCGGCACCGTCGACCATCGCCGTATCGACGACCTGTCCCTTGCCCGACTGGCGAGCCTCGAGCAAACCACACATCAGACCGAACGCCAGATACATCCCGCCACCGCCGAAATCGCCCACCAGATTCAGCGGCGGCAACGGCCCCTCTCCGTTGCGACCGATGGGAGCCAGCGCGCCGGCCAGGGCGATGTAGTTGATGTCGTGGCCGGCCGCCTGCGCGTAGGGGCCGTCCTGGCCCCAGCCGGTCATGCGGCCGTAGACGATCTTCGGATTGCGGGCGAGACAATCGTCGGGACCGATGCCGAGGCGTTCGGTGA
>JAHECQ010000392.1 GCA_024641625.1 Acidimicrobiales bacterium
CGCTCGGCAACTGGCCCCCGATGGCCTCGTCCTCGCCGGCCCAGATGGTCTGATCCTGAATGCCGAGGTTGTCGATCCGCAATCCGAGCCGACGGGCATCGTCGTCGAATGACGACCTGATCTCGGTCATCAGGTCATCGAGGCTGTAGTTGTCGCGGTCGAGGTGACGAACGATCCGGACGAAGGCGTTGTACTCCTCTGCATCGTCGATGGGGTCGAGGCCGAGCACCATCGTCTGTTGTCGGAATGAAAGTCGACCGAAGAGCGCCTGCAGGCGCTTTTCGGAACCTTCGCCACCGAACACGTGCACTCGAGTCGCAACCGCCCGGTAGCGCTCGGCCAGCGACCGATACTCCGTCGCGGCCAGCCCGGTCGCCCTCCTGGCCTGGAGAGAACCGAGATTGACGTAGTCGGAGTTCGGGTCGATCACGGCGATCCTGATGTCGGTGTCGAGGAGGAGACGTTCGAGGATGACCCCGAGCGTGTACGTCTTCCCCGACCCGGACTGCCCGCACAAGAAGGTGTGGCGACCGAACCCCTTGGCATGCAGAAGCGCCGGAACCTCGGTCGGTCGTTGGAGTTGACCGAGTTCGATCGCCGAAGTGGAGCCGAGCGCAGACGTCAAGTGCGCGGTGACGACGCTCGGATCTGCCACTGTCACGCTGCCACCGCCGAACACGGCCGGCCCGTCGATCGGCAGGGGCTTGCCGTTGATCAATCGTGACAGCAGGCGACCGCGACCTGACAAGGACACCATCGACGTCGCTGTAGCCGGTTCGGGTTCGTCGACGCTCGATTCGAGCACTTGTCCGAGATAGGTCTGCGCGTCCTCGGTGAGGATCGTGACGTAGGATCCGATCGGAGCGGCCTCGGTCATTGGAGCGGCGAACGCGAAGGTGCGACCGTCGATCGAGTAGACACGTGTGGTCACGTTCGGTGCGCAGCTCTGCTGATGGCTGTCTGCTGTGACACTTACCGAACGACGAACGTCGGTGATGTGACGCCACCGATGAGGGCCGAGACGAGGATGCCGAGGGGCAGGGTGCCCCAATACGACAACCCGAGACCGAGGTTGCCGAGGAACAGCATCATCAGCCAGGTTGCCGGGAACGTCGACAACAACAAGATGGCGGCAGCGCCGATCAGAGCACGGATCATGAGGTCCCCTTTGGGTTCGGTCGAGACGGTTCGAAGCATAGTTGGGCAGCGCGACCGGCTGCTCGATGGCGGGGCTTGGTGTTCACCCTTGGGCCCGAAGCGCTACACCGTCGATCTGTTTGCCACTACGTCTTGTCAGCACCTTGACCAGTTGCACGCCGACCAGCACGATCTGGGCCTCGTAGTAGATCCAGGAAAGCGCCAGCAGCACGGCACCGAAGGCCCCGCTGAGCGAGGAGCCACCGAAGGTACTCAGATACCAGCCGATCGCCTCGGTGCCGATGACGAGGAGCACGGTGGTGGCCGTTGCGGAGGCGACGCAGGCGAGCCAAAGGGGACGGGCCGGTCCGATGTAGCGGAACAGCAGCGTCAGGACGACAACGAGTGCCGATGTCGATGCCACTGCGCCCATCAGTGTCGCGAGAACTCCGACGATCTCGATATTGCCGGGAACCAGATGCCCGATCGCGCCGCCGATGGCGGAGATCGCCAGTGCTGCGATCAGCACGAATCCAGTGGCCAACACCATCAGGAACGAGACCATCCTGCGCCGGACGGAGTTCCGGATACCGGACCTGACGGGGACGTGCCAGATGGTGTTCACTGCGTCAACCAGGGCCAGGAACACGAGCGATGAAGCGAACAGCAGCGAGACGAGGCCGACAATTCCCAGCGATGACTGGGCCGACCGCCGACTCAGTTCGTCGGCGACCGCCCGACCCGCCAACTCGGCATCGACGATGCCGACCTGATCGAGGCGATCGGCCAAGTACCCCTCGAGCTCGGCCAGGCCGAAGAGGCGCTCGGCGAGGGTGGCGGTGAGCGCGAGGAACGGCACGATCGTGAACAGGGCGTAGTAGGCAAGACCGGCTCCGAGTCGGAGGGTGCGATCTTGCCGCCATTCGAAGTACAGCTCCCCGATGGTCTCACGAAGGAGACCGACCTGCGTCGTCGACTCCCACTTGATCGGTCGATTCATGTCGTCATGTGTTCGTTGTCCACAATCAGATCACCGACGAGTCGGATCGTGCTCGTTGCCACGGCCAGCGATTCTCCGTCTCGAGCACGAGTGACCAAGCGAGGAAGGTCCTGACGGCCACCAGGAGGCCCAACGCGGCCACATTCTCGAGCGTTGGTTCGAGGGTGACGGTTCTGATGATGTCGGCCGCGATCAACAGGTCGAGACCGAGCAGGAGGCCCCGGGCGATCTGGTGCTTGAATGCGATGTAGGCCTCCTCGGGACGTCGTCGAACGAGGAGTCGTATGCCGACGACGAATGCCCCGACGACTGCGATCGCGATCACGACGATCGCGATGATCTCGATCCACTCGGAGACGTCCTGGGCCAGCCTCCAATCCCGAGCCTCGGTGCCGAGCACGTTGCCACCTCCAACCGTAGCGGTCGCCCATCGCCTCACTGCGCAGACAACGGGCAAGCGTAGCGACCCGAGGGTGCGCCGGCCTCCGGGCTCCGGGTCTCGGAAGTCCAGATGGTCCGATACGGGGCGCGGTGGTCGGGTTTCGTGGATCTGGCCGAGTGCGAACACGGCCGACGCATTGACGACGGGAGCTTCGGTGGTGCGCTCATTCAGCTGGAGGCGACGGTTTGTACATCGACACCAGCCTGGCGACCAGGGTGGCCAGAAAGATCTGGCCGGTGATCGCCTCGACGGCGGTGAGGCGCTGGACGAGCTCGTTGACGGGGGTGACGTCGCCGAATCCGAGCGTGCTGAGGACTACGAACGAGTAGTACGCCGGGAGTCCGGCCTCGGCGGGTTGGAGGATGGGTCCGTCGATGATCCCCTCGAGCGCCAGGTAGATCCAGGCAAAGACGAGGCCGATGAGGAAGTAGGCAGCGATGGCTC
The DNA here is from genome assembly GCA_024641625.1 of Acidimicrobiales bacterium. Lineage (GTDB taxonomy): Bacteria > Actinomycetota > Acidimicrobiia > Acidimicrobiales > SZUA-35 > JAHECQ01. Next base: position 3,024 of record JAHECQ010000392.1, read on the forward strand.
CGAGGATCGTTGCCAATTCCACCCGCTCGTGGGTCAGAACCCGCTGAACCACCGCCAACAGGACCGCCCCCAACACGATCACCTGAGCGATCGCGCCGACACCGGCGGCGATGGATGTCTGGGGGAACGAACCGACGAGCGCGACGCCCAGGCCGCCGATGGCCACCAACATGCCGAGTCGTACCCGTTGGCTTCGAAGGTCGGTGGCCGCAAACCCGGCGAGCAGCGCAACCACGTTGAGGGATGCGCCCACAATCCTGTACCAGCCTGAGTAGGCGATTCCCGAGAGCAGGAACGAGGTGAGCAGGAAGACCAGCAACGTGCCGAATCGATCCGGCCCGACCAACGGCCCGCCTCTTCGGCGCATGGTCAGCATTCCAGATGCTCGGGTTTGGTCAAGCCTTCATGCTCGTCGATGCGCAGGATGACCCACAGGGGGCGGTGGTCGCTGGCTGCGCACTGGGCCGCGACACCCGCACTGATCGGTTCGAAACCTCGGGCGAAGATGTGGTCGAGCGTGAATTCCTGACCGCCGCGCCGCAGGGTCGAGCCGGCACCGTTCGACACCCGGACGGCCCCAACGGCAAGCATCCGTTCACTCAACGCCTGGATGCCGCGAGCGGAGACGGTGTTGAAGTCGCCGCCGACGACGAACCGGTCAACGGGCCGACGCGCGATCGAGGCGGTGATCTCGTCGAACTGCCGGAGACGCTTGGCTGAACTCATCGACGGCACTTCGGTATGGACGCTGCAGACATCGATCGAACCTGCGCCCACGAACACTTGGGTGCGCAACAGCACACGGGGCTGGCCCCGCAGGCCGGCTTTGTGCGGAAGTCGGATCGCCTCGGGTTCCCCGAGAGGCCAGCGCGCCAAGATGGCGTTTCCGAAGTTCCGCCCGGATTGTCGGTGGGTACCCGGTGTGGCGTAGACGAAGTCGAGGGAGAGCTGCTCAGCGAGCTTGGCGGTGCCGATCTCGTCCATCTCCTGGAGAAGGACGATGTCGGCAGACTTGAGATCGGGGTTGTCGGTGAGTTCGATCGAGGCGGCCTCGATCTCCAAGCCGAACTTGACGTTCCAGGAGACGACTCGCAGCGAATCGGTGAACCGGGGC
>JAHECQ010000393.1 GCA_024641625.1 Acidimicrobiales bacterium
GTCGTTGCCGCCTACCTGGGCGACGAGACCGACCTCGAGGACGAACCGATCGAACTCGAGGCCTCGACCGTCAAGGGAGGCGTAACATGACCGCCCTCCTCGAGACGCGACTACTCAAGGCCGGTTATCTAGGGCGTGAAGTAGTGCAGGCGGTCAACCTCCGAGTCGAACCGGGCGAGGTGGTGTGTCTGCTCGGACCCAACGGCGCAGGGAAGACAACCACGCTGCTCACGATCGCTGGTGAGCTTGCACCGGTTGATGGGCTGGTGATGTTCAGCAACGTGCCGACGTTCACGCCGATGTATCAGCGAGTCCGCGACGGGGGCATCGGTCTGGTTACCGAGGATCGGCTGGTGTTCACCAAACTGTCGGCCAGGGACAACCTGCGTATCGGTGGGGGCTCGGTCGAGGCAGCGCTGGCGTTGTTCCCCGAACTCGAGCCCCGGTTGTCGGTGCGAGGCGGCATGCTGTCGGGCGGTGAGCAGCAGATGTTGGCCCTGGCCCGGGCCCTGAGTCGGAAACCGGCGCTCCTCCTGGCCGACGAGCTGTCGCTCGGGCTTGCTCCAAAGATCGTGAATCGGCTTCTCGGTGCAGTGCGCGACGCTGCCGATCAGCACGGCACGGGCGCATTGATCGTCGAACAACATGCCCGCAAGGCGCTCAAGTACAGCGATCGGATGTACCTCATGGCCCGAGGCCAGATCCAGCTGGAGCTGAGTTCCGCGGAAGCCCTGGGCCGCCTGGACGAGATCGAGGAAACCTACCTCCGCGGTACGGCCGAAACCGAAGACGACCACATCGAGCGCAAGCGTCGGTTCGACAAGCGCAAGGTGTGGCGACGACAACGCGTCCGGGAACACGAACTGACACGGCTCAGTGGTCAGATCGTCTCGACGCGACGAGAAGAAGATGATGACTATTACTTCGAAGGTGAGCGCCAGCGTCGTGAGTGGGCGCAGCGCATGAGGAGGAGGTAACCGACCATGGCCTACCGTACAGCGGAATTGCCGCCCGTCGAGCTCGACCAGTTTGCCGACATCCCGTTCTTCGAGCGAATGAAATTGCTCCAGTTGCACTGGGTGGAGGCCGGCTTCGGGACGCCGAAGCAGACGGGCACGTTCTATGCCTGGAAGATCTTCCTCTATGGGCTGTTCGGACTGATCTTCGCCGGCGCATTCACCGCCGGTTTGGAGTTCAACGACATCGGAGGCTGGTGGGACGAGCCGATCCTCTATCAGAAGCTGATGATCTGGACGATCCTGCTGGAGATCCTGGGCCTCGCCGCAACCTGCGGGCCGCTGGCCTTCCACTTCGACCCGCCCATCGGTGGGGTTCTGTACTGGTGGCAGACCGACACCCTGCGGGTGCCGCCCTATCCGAACCATGTCCCGTTCACCAAGGGCGCTCGCAGAACTCCGTGGGACACCGGCCTGTACAAGCTCATCATCTTCTGGTTGGTGATGATGCTGTTCCTCTCGGGTGAGAACGTCCCCGGGCTGCCCGAGGGGCGGGCCGGCATCATGCCGCAGTGGGCGCTCGTGGTCTACGCCGGACTCATCATCCTGATGGGACTGCGGGACAAGATCGTCTTCTTGTCGGCACGCTCGGAGCAGTACGTCCCGACGATGTTGGCGTTCGGCCTGATGACCAACTTCGTCGACATGATCGTCGCTGCCAAGATCTTCATCGTGGTCATCTGGATGGGAGCCGGCTTCTCGAAGTTCAACCATGGGTTCTCCTCGACGGTGGCAATCATGGTCCAGAACACCCCGTGGGTTGTCTGGGACAAGTTCCGGAAAGCGACGGTCAAGGATTACCCCAATGACATTCGACCCTCCCGGACCACCCATCTCATGGCCCACATCGGCGGCAGTGCCTGTGAGCTCATCATGCCCCTCATCCTGCTGTTCTCTCCATGGCACTGGCTGACCTGGATCGCCATTGTCTCCTTGTGGATGCTGCACACGTTCATCATTTCCACCTTCCCTCTGGCGGTGCCACTGGAATGGAACGTGTTCTTCATGTTCTGCGCTGCCTTCTTGTTCGGGAACTTCCACGTCAGTGACGGATACGGCGTACAGGACATGAACCCGGCGCTCCTGGCCATCGTCGTGCTCGTTGCGCTGTTTCCCATTGTCCTCGGCGCTCTGCGGCCGCAGTACGTCTCGTTCCTGGTTGGGATGAAGCAGTACGCCGGCAATTGGGCGTCGGCGACCTTCTCACTCCGAAACAAGGAAATCGAAGACCGGATCAACCAGAAGATCGTGAAGGCAGCCGACAATCAGATTGACCAGATCGAGCCGCTGTTCGGAAAGGAGATCTCGGAGATCTTCATTCAGAAGGCAGTCGCTTTCCGCATGATGCACCCAATGGGTCGCATGCACATCTCGGGCCTGATGTGCCACGTCGACAGCCTCGATAATCGGATTCAACGCGAGGGAGAGTTCCTGAGCAACGTGCTGACCGGCTGGAACTTCGGCGATGGTCACTGCCTCGACGAGCGGTTGATCGCAGCCTGGCAGGCTCGTTGTGAGTACGAGCCGGGCGATGTGGTCGCAGTCTTCACCGAGTCACAGCCGGCTTTCAGCAAAATAGTGCAGTACCGGGTGATCGACGCCGCGCTCGGCACCGTTGAGCGGGGTTGGTATCACAACGACGATGCCTACAACACTCAACCATGGCTGCCCGATGGGCCGATTCCGCACACAGTGACGTGGCGCCTGGAAGGCTATGAACCTCAGGGCGTTCCTCATCCCGGAAATGCCCGCAAGGAACCCTCGATCGCCAAGGATGGCTCGTGGCTCATCCCCAGGGCTGTAGCCCGCTGACATACGCGCTGGTGGTTGTATGACCATTGCTTTCGTTGTCGGCAGCGGGCCGAATGGACTGGCGGCGGCCGCTCGCTTGGCCCGAGCCGGCGTCGAGGTGACGGTTCTGGAAGCTTCCGACACGATCGGCGGCGGCAGCCGCAGCGAGGAACTGATCGTTCCCGGACTGGTCCACGATCGCTGCTCGGCGTTTCACCCCATCGCTGCTCGGTCTCCGTTCTTTGCCGAACTGGACCTCACTGCACATGGACTCCGGTGGTTGCAGCCGGAGGTCGACTGTGCCCATCCGCTGGATGATGGTTCGGCTGGTGTCTTCGTCAAATCTGTGGCCGACACGGCCGATGCCTTGGGTGAGGACGGGCCGCGCTGGCGACAGCTGTTCGCCCCGCTGAGCGAGAACATCGACGCGCTGCTGTCCGATGCCACGCAACCGGTGCTCAGGGTCCCTCGTCATCCATTACGCCTGGCGCGCTTCGGAGTGGCTGCGGCCCTGCCGGCGACGGTACTCGCTCGCCGGTGGCGGACTGAACAGGCTCGTGCGTTGTGGGCTGGTGTCGCCGCCCACGCCTTTCATCGCCTCGATCGCCCGCTCACGAGTGCTGTGGGCTTGATGCTGGTGGCGGCGGGTCATGGCCAGGGTTGGGTGATTGCCGAAGGGGGGTCTCAGGCGATCGCGAATGCCCTTTTGTCCGAGATCCGACGGTACGGAGGCAAGGTCGAGACCGGTCAACGAGTGGTGTCAGTCGAGGATCTACCTGCTCACGATCTGCTGATGCTCGACGTGGCACCGTCGGCGGCCGCGGACCTACTCGGCGATCGCCTGCCCGATGGCGTCGCTCGGGCCTACCGTCGGTTCCGGCACGGCCCCGGGGCGTTCAAGGTCGACTTCGCCATCGAGGGGGAAGTCCCCTGGACAGCAGAGGCTGCTCGACGGGCGGGAACCGTTCATTTGGGGGGTGACAGCAACGAAGTGTTCAGTAGTGAGATGGACGTGCACCGCGGCCGGTTCCCTGAGCGACCCTTCGTTCTGGTCGGTCAACAGTTCCTGACTGATCCGACCCGGTCGGTGGGCGCCATCAACCCTTTGTGGTCCTACGCCCACGTCCCGAACGGGTATACCGGCGATGCAACCGAGGCGATCATCACCCAAATCGAGCGATTTGCACCCGGTTTCCGGGAGCGGATCATCGGCACCGCAGTACGGACCACCGCCGAATTCGCCGAATACAACCCGAACTACGTCGGCGGCAACATCCTCACCGGCGCCAAGAACATCCCGCAGCTGGTCTTCGGGCCGCGGCCAAC
>JAHECQ010000038.1 GCA_024641625.1 Acidimicrobiales bacterium
CGATGACATCGAGCACCACGTCCACACCCTGGCCGTCCGTCGCCGCCGACACGGCGTCGGCGAAGTCCTGCCTGGTGTAGTCGACGACCACGTCCGCTCCGAGTTCCCGACATCGTTCGACCTTGGTGGTCGAGGTCGTGACGATGATCCGGGCCCCGATCGCCTTGGCGATCTGGATCGCGGCGGTGCCGACACCCGAGGCACCGGCGTGTACCAGGGCCCAGCGGCCGGAGGTGAGACCGCCCTGGACCACGAGGGCGTCGAACGCCGTCATGAACACCTCGGGAATGGCGGCGGCATCGACCAACGCCACCGCAGAGGGCACCGGCAGGATGTGTCGCTCGTGGATGACGACCTTCTCGGCAAACGCGGCACCGCTGACGATGCCCATCACCTGGTCTCCAACGGAGAAGTCGGCGACGCGTGCTCCGACGGACTCGATGGTGCCGGCAAATTCGAGTCCGGGGATCTCCACCTCCATTGCCGGGCCGGGATAGAGGCCCATCCGTTGGAGGATGTCGGCACGGTTGAGCGCCGTCGAGGTGGAGGCAACGACCACTTCCTCGGGTCCGGCAATCGGATCGGGAACGTCCTCGATGGTCAGGACTTCGGGTCCGCCCTTGGTTCGCAGCACGACAGCTCTCATGCGCCGACCCTAGCGCTCACCAGGCCTGCTCGAGGATGTCGAGCACATCAGCCACACCCTTGAGGGGACGTGCGTTGGTCCTGGTGGCCGGGTCCCCCAGCACATGCCTGGCCACCGACTCGAGATCCGCGTGGCGGACATCGACGTCGCGGAGTCGACGCGGCAACCCGAGCGAGTCGGTCATGGACTCGACCCGAACAATGAGTGCGTCGGCGTCCTCGACTCCGGCGGCGGCCGCGGCCCGTGTGAGCGCGGCGTCGGCGTCGGGTCGGTTCCACCGCATGACGTGGGGAAGGACGATGGTCGACGCGACGCCGTGCGCCACGCCGACGGTGCCACCGAGTTGGTGGCGAAGCGCGGCGACGAGCCCGAGTCCCACCGAGCTGAGCTGCGACAGCGTCATGCCGACGGCGAACAGGCAACGCCCACGAGCATCGACGTCCTCGGGATGCTCGGTACCGGTCTGGAGCGATTCCACCAGGAGGCGCAGCGCGCCACCGGCGACAGCTTCTGCCAACGGATTGTTGCGGGGCGAGCAGAACACCTCGATCGTGTCGGAAAGGACCTTCATGCCGGTTGAAGCCCACAACGCCACCGGCGTCGACCGGGTCAGGTCGGGATCGAGGCACACCCAGCGCGGAGCCAGCTTGGGATCGATGTAGATGCGCTTCTCGCCTGTCGGCGGATCGGTGATCCCGGCGGCGCTGGTGAACTCGGCGCCCGAGAGTGTGGTGGGCAGAGCGAAGTGGGGGAGCTTGGGTGCGTTCAGGACCGGGCGCTGACCGCCCCCTGCCGGCTCGATGCGCAGACACAATCGGTCGAGATCGTCACCCTCTGCGAGCACGAGGGCAATGCCCTTGGTGAGATCGACCACCGAACTGCCGCCGAGGCTCACCAGCCCGTCGACCTCGGTGCCGCCCGCCATGCGAGCGGCCTCGAGCACCACGGGCGACGGTGTGTGCTCACGAGACTCGGCAAAGACCACGATGTCGTCGCCGAGCCACGCTGCGACCTCGGAGGCCAGCCCGTTTCGCACCAACGACGGGGTGGTGACCAACATCGGACGCCGCACCCCAGCGCGGCGGAGCAGCCCCGGAAGCTCCGCTCGGGCGCAGCCCGGTCCGTAGACGATGCCTTCGCCTTGGGGGTGAATGACCCGACCGGCGAAGTGGGGGGCGTTGCTCACTGCCGGCCCCCCCTCGGATCGAGGCGGGTCATCGATCACCGGGGGTCATGTAGAACCACACCGGATGCTTCTCGCCTGCGTCGCGCATGACGGAGCGAGCCGCCAGCACCACCTTGCCGGCTTCGGTGTGATCGAAGAACCACCGGGTACCGGCCCACGCGCCCGGCACGTGGTCGGCCAATCCGATGGCGGCCGTCTCGTAATAGCCGCGGAGGTCCTGCGAGACCCTTGCGGGTATGCCGGGAACGCCCGCCTCCTTCCACGGCACCCCTTCGGCGATACGGATGAACGCCTCGATGGCATCGGTGATGTGATCGGCATCGACGACTCGTCCAGCGCCGGTACGGTTCCCGAAGGTGGCCACCGCTCGGTCGTAAGCGGGCCGCAAACCGCGCGCTTCGTCGACGGCGGGATGGGCCTCGGGGTCGTGACGCGGCGGTAGCGGACAAGCCAGCACCTCACTCGGGTCGTCTTCGATCGACTCGGGAAAGACTTCGAATACCGGACCGGTGGCCGCGAGCAGGCTGAAGGCCTGCTCGAGCACGTGATGCTGGAATGCCGGATCGGCCGGCTTGCCGAGGGGACGACCCAGCGGGAAGTCGCACCAGAGCCCGCGCGGTGGGGCGGTCGCTTCGATCTGGTTGCGTTGTGACCCGAGAGCGATGGTGGCCAAACCCTCGGCCTCGAAGACGTGCGCCAGCGTACTCACGGTACGCGTGCAGAGGGGTCAAACCGGTGTGAACAGGACGACGTCCACGCCCTGTTCCTTCAGCCGTCTCGCTCCGGCCGGCCCACTGTCGAGACGGACTGCACTGAGGTCGAACTGGTTTCCGGCGTAGGCGAGGTGTTCGTCGGCGACTGCTCCGATACGTCCCGAGGCCGCGAGTTCGTCGAGCCGATCGATGGGAAAGACCGTGTTGATGTCGACGGCGAAGCCGGTGGCGTCGAAGTTCGGACTCCAGTGACCCATCACGTAGTCATGGCGGTCACTCTTCAACACGCGATAGCCGGTGTCGGATGGGGCGAAATCATCGTCCTCGGGATGGTGCAGTGAGGCCGAGGTCACGATCGCCACTTTGGCCTGGGCCAGGGGGACGGGCGTTGTGAAGGCCGGGTGCTCGAATTCCGGAGTCTCGATGTCGGCGGTCATGGCCTTGACTTGTCTGTCCGTCATGCGGTGCGCTCCCTGTTGTTCGAGATGCCTGTTGCCAGTCTGGCGCAGGTCACTCGCCCCGTCGAACGCCGACGCCGTCGAGCGCGTGTGTCCGCGATCCGCACCCGGCCGTGTCATCGGAACCGAGCGGGCTAACGTCTGCAGATGGGAAAGATCGTGGTCGCTGGTGGGGGAATGATCGGCTTGGCCGCGGCCATGATGCTGGCCGATGATGGACACGAGGTCACCGTGGTCGAGCAGGACGCTGCGCCCACCCCTACCGATCTCGATCGAGCACCGGAATGGGCCAGACGCGGGGTGGCCCAGTTCGGGTTGGCACACTGGCTCGTTGCCCGCGGTTCATCGATCATGGCCCGACATCTTCCCGAAGCCACCGCGTTGCTGGCCGAGTCCGGCGGCTACCGCTTCAATCTGGTCAAGTACCTGCTCGGTCTCCAGCCGGGTGTCGAGGTTCTTCCCGAGGATGACCGGTTCGACATCCTCACCGGTCGAAGGAGCGCCATGGAGTGGGCGATGGCCCGCACTGCGGAGGAACATCCAGGGATCCGAGTGCTTCGCGGCGAGGCGATCGTCGGCCTGCTCGAAGGTCCAGCCGTCGCCGGAGGGATTCCCCATGTCGCCGGCCTCCGGCTCCGATCCGGCGCCGAACTCACCGGTGATCTCACCATCGACGCCACCGGTCGTCGTTCGGCGACACCTCAGTGGCTCGAGGCGATCGGGGCGACGCCACCCCACGAACGCAGTGAGGACAGCGGGTTCGCCTATTACGGGCGCTACTTCAAGTCGTCGGATGGCTCGATGCCGCCCCTGATGGCGCCGGTGCTCAGTCCCTTGGGTACCTTCTCGGTGCTGACGCTTCCCGGCGACAATGGGACGTGGTCGATCACGTTGTACGCCCTTTCCGAGGACAAGGAGCTACGACGCTTCCGGGATCCCGATGTCCATCGGCGGGTGATCGAGGCGTGTCCACTCCATGCCCACTGGCTGGAGGCCGAGCCCATCACCGAGATGGCCTCGATGGTGGGTGTCGTCGATCGTCACCGACGATTCGTCGTCGATGGGGCGCCCTGCGCCACCGGCATCCTGAGCGTCGGCGATGCCAGCTCGTGCACGAACCCGTCGTTGGGCCGTGGCATCACCCTCGGGCTCATGCATGCCGAGGCGCTGCGAGCCATGGTTGCCGACCATTTCGACGACCCCATTGCGTTGGCGATGGCCTTCGACCACACGACCGAGCACGACCTGCGCCCCTGGCACGACGCCACCACCTCGATCGATCGCCGACGAGTGGAAGAGATGCGGGCCTTGCTGGCCGGGGACTCCTGGTTGCCTGACCCGGGAGCACAAGTCGCCGGGGCGCTGGTCGGCGCGGCGTCATCGGACCCGGTGGCGGCACGAGCGTTCGGCGAGGTACTCGGTTGCCTCGAGTTGCCCTCGACCATCTTCGCCCGGCCGGGGCTTCAGCAGCATCTCGCCGAGTTGGCCAAGGTCAACCCGCCTCGGCCGGTCCCGGGCCCGGATCGAGAAGAACTGCTGGCGCTGGTCGGCTGAGTGGCGCTGGTCGGCTGAGTGGCGTTCGCCGGTGCTCAGCGCAAGTCCTGGGCCAGGCCGGCGGTGACGTCCAGATGGCGTTCGTGTTCCCCGACGAAGCGCAGCACGAGATGGTCGGCCCCTGCGGCGACGAAGGTCGAAGCCCAATCCACCAGCCCCTCGGGCGGTCCCGCGTAGCAGGCCTGCACTCGACGCATCGCCTCAGGCGGAGCGGGGTAGTAGGCGCCCAGGAACCGGTTGAGCGCCTCGTCGGCGCGATCGGCATTCGAGTCGAGCGAGATGGTGAGATAGGTGGCGCCGGTGAGGGCTCCGGCGTCACGACCCGCAGCAGCAGCGGCCTGCTGAACGATCGGCCAGCCGCGACCGAAGGTTTCGGCCGTGCCGATGGGGAACCAGCCGTCGTAACGAGCGCCCGCCCGACGCTGACCGGCCTCGGAGCTGCCCGCCGCCCAGATCGGTGGTCCCCCCGGTCGATGGGTGGACGGGCCGACAGTGGTTTCGGTCAGTTGCCAGAACCGACCCTCGAAGGTGACGGGTTCGCCGGTCCACAACAACCGGCAGAGCTCGAGCTGCTCGATCATCCGGCCGACCCGGAGTTCGAACGGTATCCCTGCCTCGCTGAACTCCTTGCGATTGGTCGGGGTGTCGCCGCCGATGCCGACTCCGAGGACGAGTCGGCCCTCGGCGATGCGGTCCACGGTGGCAACGAGATGCGCCAGCACCACAGGATGACGCAATGTCGGGATCAGCACTGCGGTGCCGAGGAGGGCACGGCTCGTGCGGGCGGCGACGGCAGCCAGCAAGGTCAGGGGCTCGTGTCGAGGGCGTGCGGTGAGCGAGTCGCCCACCCAGATCGAGGCGAACCCCGACGATTCGGCCCGCTCGGCCAGTGACAGCAGCGGGGCGGTCTCGGGCCGGGCCGACATGACCGACTCGCGTGTGGGAAGCAGGTATCCGATCGAGAGCGACACAGGGGTCGATCAGGACCGCGGCGCAGGGCGAACCAACTGCCCGGGACGTTGCGACCGGGCGGCGTCAACCGGCTCACCATCGAGGTGGATCGGCTGACCATTGACCAAGACGTGGCGAATGCCCGAGGGCGCATCGGCGGTGAGGCGCTCGGAACCGGCGGGAAAGTCCCGTACTCGCCGGGTGACTCCAGGAGCGACCGTCGCCGGGTCGAAGACCGTGATATCGGCCCAGTTGCCGGGACGCAGGTAGCCGCGATCCTCGAAATTGAAGAGATCGGCCTGCAGGCCGCTCAGCTTGCGGACTGCGCCTTCGACGGTGAGCACGCCCCGTTCCCGGACCCAGTTGCCCAACAGATCGGTGGGCAACGGAGCATCACAGAGCTGTCCGACGTGGGCGCCGGCATCAGAGAGGCCAAGCGTGGTGTGTTCGTCCTGGAGGAGCGCCGTGACACCTTCGACGTCGTCGTTGGCGATCACGACCTTGATGCGCAGCAGCAGGTCCGGCTCACCGAGGGCGAGGTCCATCAGGGCATCGAACTCGTCGACTCCCATCTCGGCGGCCAGTTCGCTGAGTCGACGACCGACGAGCTCGGGTTGCGCACTCGACTCCATGACCTCCATCGTCGACCAACGGGGACGGAAGGCCCTCGTCGCGTTCCATGCCTCCCGCGCTCGATCCCGCCATGCACGATCGGCGTAGGCGGTACGACGCTCCTCCAGCGTGCCGGGCATGAGTTCAGCGAAGACGGGATTGGTGTTGAGGGTGAAGGGTTCGACCAGGGTCATGGAGAACGTGAGTGGTCGGCAGGTGACCTGGGGCCAGACCTCGGCCCCGTCGGCCCAGCCCTGACGGTTGATCTCCAGCGCCTTCATGTGTCCCCCGTTGGGCTGGGTGAGCACTGCGGTGAACGTGAAGGGAATACCGACCTTCTTCTGGAGCGTGTAGTTGTCGCGCAGCGACAGGCCGTCACCACCGTTGACACCGATGATGCCGCGGCCGGTGTCGGCGACTGCTCTGAAGAGCACTTCGAGTTCGTTGTGATCGGCCCAGCGGCTGGGAATCGGGTTCCCGTCGGCGCCGAGGTGGGTGATGGCGAAGCTGGTGGCGAAGCCCACGGCTCCGGCGTCCATCGCCTCGCCGATGATCGTGCTCATCCGCCCGAGCTCCTCGGCATTGGCCGGACGACCGACCGCTTCGTCGCCCATGGCGTACAGGCGGAGCGCCGTGTGGCCGATGTAGGCACCGAAGTTGAGAACGGTGCCGCGCCGCTCGACTGACTCGAGGTACTCGGGGAAGGTCTCGAAGTCCCACGGCACTCCTTCGAGCAGGGTGGCCGGGTTCATGTCCTCGACCTTCTCCATGGTGTTGGCCATGAGCTCACGATCGCCGGCGCGAATGGGGGCGATGGAGAATCCACAGTTGCCGGCGACGACGGTGGTGACGCCATGGAAGCACGACGGCGACAGCGCGGGGTCCCAGAAGACCTGCGCGTCGTAGTGGGTGTGAATATCGATGAAGCCGGGTGCGACCACGCAGCCCTGGGCATCGAGCATGCGGTCGCCGACGAGATCGGCACCGATTTCGACGATGCGCCCGTTCTCGACCGCTACGTCGGCCGGATAGCCGGGAGCGCCCGACCCGTCGACGACGGTGCCGCCCTTGATGATCAATCGTTCACCGCTGTGTGTCGAATCCATGTGCGCTTCCCCTGGAGAATCGGACCGCCCACGCGAATTCGAGGGCGGTGTCCACTGCGGACAGCGTAGATCCTGGGTGTTGGGGAAGGTAACCGAGGCTCAGGAGTTGGCGGCGACCGATGCCTTGGTGAAGTGGAAGCCCTCGTAGTCATTGGCCACGATCTGCTCGCAGCGCTCACGGTAGGCTCCCATGCCACCGGCATAGGGCATGAAGACCCTCGGCTTGCCGGGAACGTTGGCGCCCAGGTACCAGGAATTGGCGTGCATGAACATGGTGGGTTTGGCCACTTCGTTGACATGCTCGACCCAGGCCCCTTCGGCGTCGGCGTCGGCTTCGATCAGCTCGAGACCTTCATCCCGAAGATGCACGATCGTGTCGGTCACGAGGTCGACGTGTTGCTCGATGGCGATCGGCATGTTGGTGAGTACCGATGGCGAACCCGGGCCGGTGATCATGAACAGGTTGGGGAACCCGGCAACCGTCAATCCGAGGTAGGTGAGGGGCCCGGCGGCCCACTTCTCCTTCAGCTCCTCGCCCTGGCGTCCGCGGATGTCGATCTTGTTGAACGACCCGGTCATGGCGTCGAAGCCGGTGGCGTAGACGATGACGTCGAAGTCGAACTGTTGCTGCTCGGTGCGGATGCCGGTCTTGGTGATCTCGACGATGGGATCGGTGTTGATGTCGACCAGGGTGACGTTGTCGCGGTTGTAGGTCTCGAAGTAGTTGGTGTCGATCAGTGTTCGCTTCGAGCCGAAGGGGTGGTCGATCGGGACCAGCTTCTCGGCGACCTCGGGGTCGCGGACCGTCTGACGGATCTTCGAGCGGATGAATTCGGCGGCCGTCTCGTTGGCCTCCAGGTCGGTGCGCAGGTCGGAGAAGGAGTCGAAGGTGAACCGGAAGCCACCAGCCTCCCAGGCCTTCTCGAAGATGGCCTGGCGTTCGGCGTCGTCGACGCTCAGGGCGGAACGATCGGTGACGTCGTAGGGGAACCCCCCGATGGAGTGTCGCGCCTTCTCGTAGATGGCGTCGTAGTCCTTCTTGATCTCGTCGAGCGCCGACTTGTCGATGTTGCCGTGGCGTGCGGGGACCATGTACTGCGGAGTGCGCTGGAACACGTGGAGGTGATCGGCCTCGGCGGCGATGACCGGGATCGACTGGACTCCACTCGAGCCGGTACCGATCACGGCCACTCGCTTGCCGGCGAAGTCGACGCCCTCATGCGGCCAGGAGCCGGTGTGATAGGACTCGCCCTCGAAGCTGTCCCGGCCGGGGAAGTCGGGAATCTGGCCGCTCGAGAGACAGCCGATGCCGGTGATCAGATACCGGCAGCGGAAACGATCGCCCGCATCGGTCTCGACGTCCCAACGGTTCGTCTGTTCGTCGAAGTGCGCAGCAGTGACCCGGGTGTTGAACTGCATGTTGCGCCGAAGATCGAACCGGTCGGCCACATGGTTGAGGTAGCGGAGGATCTCCGGCTGCTCGGGATACTTTCCACTCCACTCCCATTCCTGCATGAGATCACGATCGAAGGCGAAGCAGTACATGTACGACTCGGAATCGCAGCGGGCGCCCGGGTACCGGTTCCAGTACCAGGTACCCCCGACATCGGTGCCGGCCTCGATCACAGCGACGTCGAGCCCGAGCGTGTCTCGCAGCTTGTGGTTGGCGTAGAGGCCGGAGAACCCTGCACCGATGATGACGGCATCGAGCTCGCGCACTGCGGTGGACTCGTTGACTTCCGATCGAGCATCCATGGTGAGATCTCCCTTGTTCTGGACCGTTCCGGTTCGTTCTGGACCGTTCCGGTTCGTTCTGGACCGTTCCGGCCGATCGCCGGAGCGTTCCCCACTGGCACACTTCGACGCTGACACACCTTCATGAGGTGCACGGCCGTTGGCTGCGACGATACATGAACGACGGCGCCGACCGGAACTACGACACCGTCCCATCACGAACAGGCGCGTCTGGTCCCCGGACCGAGGTGGTGGGACACTTGGCGCCGCGGACCGACCGACGATCTCCGAGACGAACCGATGACGACCCACAGATGACGAACCGATGATGAGAAAACGAGCGGTGCTGACCGACGCGGCGGCCACCGGGCAACATCCGGCCGCAGGCCTCTCACCCAGCCAGATCCGGTGGTTGATGGGTGGCCTGATGGTCGGCCTGTTCCTCTCGTCGACGGAGCAGAGCGTGATCGCCACCGCCTTGCCGACCATGGCCGGCGAGTTGGGCGGTGCCAATCGCATTGCGTGGGTGGTGTCCGCCTACCTGCTCACCTCGACGATCACCACGCCCCTCTACGGCAAGATGTCCGACCTCTTCGGTCGGCGCATCGTCTACCAGACCTCGATCTCGATCTTCCTCGTCGGGTCGGCCCTGTGCGCCCTGTCGCAGACGATGACGCAGTTGGTGCTGGCTCGGGCGGTGCAGGGCATGGGAGGTGGAGGACTGATGTCGCTGGCGTTCGTGATCGTCGGGGATGTCGTCTCACCCCGTCAGCGTGGTCGGTACATCGGCCGCTTCACCGCGATCTTCACGGTGTCAGCGGTGACCGGGCCGGTGTGGGGTGGACTCTTGGTGGACGGTCCGGGTTGGCGGTGGGCGTTCTGGGCGGTGCTGCCGATCGGATTCGCGGCGTTGCTCGTGACCAACAAGGGATTGCGGCTGCCCTTCGCCACTCGCAATCCGGTGATCGATTGGTGGGGGATTGTGCTGCTGGTGGTGGCGTCCACCGCGTTGATCCTGGTTCCGGTGTGGGGTGGAGACACCTATCCGTGGCGTTCGTGGCAGATCGGGGCAGCCGCCGCGGTCGGGGCCGTCGGCACCGCCCTGTTCGTGCTCCAGGAGCGACGGGCCATCGAGCCCATCATCCCGCTGCGACTGTTCCGGGACCCGACGATCACCTTGATCTTCTGCATGGGCTTCCTCGTCATGGCGTCGCTCATCTCGGTCTCGACCTTCCTGCCGTTCTTCCTGCAGGTTGCCACCGGGGCATCGGCCACCCGCAGCGGGCTCCTGTTGTCACCTCAGAGCATCGGCATCAGCGTCGTGGCCGCCCTCGGAGGGTCGATCATCGCCAAGACGGGGCGCTACAAGTGGGCACTCGTCCTGGGCCCGGTCCTGTCCCTCGTCTCCCTCGCCCTGCTGACTCAGATCGACCCCAACACCACCGGTCGTGATCTCGCACCGGTGTTGATCCTCAACGGTCTTGGTCTCGGGCTGATCTTCCCCAACCTCACCCTCACCGTGCAGAACGCATCGCCGATCCAGGATCTCGGCATCGCCACCTCGGCCTCGAACTTCTTCCGAAGCATGGGTGGCGCGTTCGGTGCGGCCATCGCCGGTGCGGTGTTGGCTGCACGACTCGACGCCGAACTGCTCGCCCGCCTGGGTCCGGAACGACTGGCCGACGTCGGGGGAGCAGATGGCTTGATCCGGACGCCGAGAGTCGTCAAGGACTTCCCGCCGGAACTCCGTCAACCAGTTGTCGAGGCCGTCAGCGATGCGGTTGCCAGCATCATCTGGCGGGCCCTGCCGGTGATGGGTATCGTCCTGCTGTTCGCCACCTTGACCAGGGCTGCCCCACTGCGAACCTCGAGTTCGATCGGTGGCGACGATTGATGCCCGAAGGCGACGCCGGCTCCTCGACGGCGAAGGATCGATGTGCGGACGTCAAGGCGACCCAAGTCCCGCTTTGCGTTTCTGCTCCTGGAACTCGGCCCGGGCGCGGGCAGCTTCCTCGGGATCGAGGTCGGACAGGTTCATGAGGTCACGCTTCCAGGCATGGGGTGGGCCCGGCCACTGCAGCGACGTCTGTACCGTCGTGCGCGGACCGGGTGCGACCTCGAGCACGGTGAGGGCCATCTCGAGCGCTGCTCGCTGCGAATCGACGTCGTGGGGCAAGCCGGCTGAGTTCCCGAGCGGAACATCGGAGAACACGAACCGGGGCACGCCAACGGTTTCGACGATGTCCTTCGCCGCTCCGAGGATCACGGTTGGGATCCCCTGGGTTTCGAGATGCCGAGCGACCAGACTCACGGTCTGGTGACAGACGGGTCAAACCGGCACGAGCAGCGCCACGTCGGCGCCGTCGGCCTTGACCAACTCGGCGATCCGAGGAGCGTGTTCCTCGATGGTCGAGCGCTGACGTCGCACGGTCGGCACGGCGTAGATGCGATCGGTCAACGAACCGATACGCCCCGCCGCTCGGGCTTCTTGGAGCCGTTCCACGGGAAGCCAGGTGTTGCGATCGTCGGCCTCGGTGTGGTGCCGGTCATAGCCGATGTGGGAAATGCGAAGATCATGATCGTCGTCGGAGATCGCCACGGTGGGCCGAGTGAAGACCTCGAAGAACTTGGCAGAGCCGTTGTAGGGCGCTCCGGGTCCTTGGTCGCCCAACTCGGACCGAAACGGGGCCGCGGTGGTGATGAGGGCGAGGCGACTCTGGCTCAATGGCTTGACCGGCGGACTGAAGGGCACCTCGGTGAAGCACGGCCAGCGGTAGGGCTCGTACCCCAGGGCGCTGTACCAGGCTCGGGTACGGTCGATGTATCGAATCGGCTGATGGGGATGGGGCTCGGGTAGCCCGTCGGTCGGCGTCCCGACCGGTTGTTCGTGCGCGGCCATGGGCTGAGTCTCGCACAGGTCGCTCGACAGGGCGCGTCCGCCCTAGTGTGGGCCACTCATGACCTCTGTATCGAACCGCGTGGCGCTCGACGGGCTGACTGTCGGCGCCGAACTTCACGAATTCATCGTCAGCGAGGCGCTTCCCGGCAGCGGGGTCGATCCTGCGGCGTTCTGGATCGGTTTCGCCGAGCTCATCAACGAGTTCGGACCGCGCAACCAGGCACTGCTCGATCGACGGGCCGAGTTGCAGACTGCCATCGACCATTGGCACCGTGAGCAGCGGTCCCGAGGGGCGCAGCACGACCCAGCGACCTATCGCTCGTTCCTGGAGGAGCTCGGCTACCTGGTGCCCGAGGGTCGGACGTTCGCGGTCGACACCAAGGGGGTCGATGCCGAGATCGCCACGTTGCCCGGCCCACAACTCGTCGTCCCGGTCACCAACGCGCGCTATGCCCTCAACGCCGCCAATGCCCGCTGGGGGAGCCTCTACGACGCGGTCTACGGCACCGATGCGCTCGGTGATCCCGCACCTCCGGGGCCGTATGATCCGGCCCGTGGCGAACGGGTGGTGGCCTGGGTCCGTGAGTTCCTCGACAAGGCGGTGCCGCTGGAAGGTGGAGCGTCGCACGACGGTACTTCCCGCTATGCGATCACCGATGGTCGTCTGGTGGTGACGACGGCCTCCGGTGCCGACGTCGGGCTGGCCAAACCCCGGCAACTTCGTGGCTACACCGGCGTTCCCGCTGCACCGGACTCGATCCTGCTGGTGAACAACGGTCTCGGCATCGAGATTCGTATCGATCCGCTCCACAGCGTTGGCGCCGCCGATTCCGCCGGGATCTTCGACGTCGTGCTCGAGTCGGCGGTTACGGCGATCATCGACTGCGAGGACTCCGTGGCCGCGGTCGACGCAACCGACAAGGCGCTGGCGTACCACAACTGGCTCGGGCTCATGAAGGGCGATCTGACCGAAGAAGTCGACAAGAACGGCACCACCTTCACCCGTGCCCTCGAGCCGGACCGAATCTTCACCGGGCTCGATGGCAGCCAGTTCACGATGCCGGGCAGAGCGCTCCTGCTGGTCCGCAACGTCGGCCACCTCATGACCACGCCGGCGGTCACCGATGCCAACGGCAACGAGGCATTCGAGGGCTTGGTCGATGCCATGCTCACCGTGTTGTGTGCCAAGCACGATCTGGCCCGGGACCAGGAGGGCAACTCACGAAACGGCTCGGTGTACGTCGTCAAGCCCAAGATGCACGGCCCTGACGAAGTGGCGTTCGCCGACGAGGTCTTCAGCTTCGTCGAAGAGGTGCTGGGCCTGCCGCATGACACGGTCAAGCTCGGCATCATGGACGAGGAACGTCGCACGACGGTGAATCTGGCCGAGTGCATTCGCGCCGCGAAGTCCCGTGTGGCCTTCATCAACACCGGGTTCCTCGACCGCACCGGTGACGAGATCCACACCTCCATGGAAGCCGGTCCCATGGTTCCCAAGACGACCATGAAGGCGCAGCGCTGGATTGCCGCCTACGAGGACTGGAACGTGGATGTGGGGTTGGCCTGCGGGCTGCGCGGCGTTGCCCAGATCGGCAAGGGGATGTGGGCGGCCCCCGACCGCATGGCCGACATGCTCGAGCAGAAGATCGGTCACCCGATGGCCGGTGCCAACTGCGCCTGGGTCCCGTCACCGACGGCAGCCACCCTCCACGCCACCCACTACCACCAGGTCGATGTGCTGGCCCGCCAAACCGAACTCGCCACCCGAGAGCGGGCGTCGCTCGACTCGATCCTGGATATCCCGGTCATGTCCGAGATCGTTCTCTCGGGGGATCAGATCCAGGCTGAGCTCGACAACAACGCGCAGGGCATTCTCGGCTATGTGGTGCGCTGGGTCGATCAGGGCGTCGGCTGCTCGAAGGTGCCCGACATCAACGACATCGGCCTGATGGAAGATCGGGCCACGTGCCGCATCTCGAGCCAGCACATGTCGAACTGGCTCCATCACGGTGTCGTGAGCCAGGACCAGGTAGTCGCCACCATGCGCCACATGGCCGAGAAGGTCGACGCGCAGAACGCCGACGATCCCCTCTACCGACCGATGGCGCCGTCGTTCGATGGGCCGGCATTCAAAGCCGCCTGCGACCTCGTGTTCTCGGGTGTCGAACAACCCTCCGGATACACCGAACCCATTCTCCATGCCCGTCGTCTCGAAGCCAAGGAACAATCATGAATCCGCTCACGCTCGATCAAGCTCAGGCCATCATCCAAGGTGCACTGGCCAAGGCGGCCGCGCAAGGCATGAACGCGCTGTGCGTCGTCGTGTTGGACGAAGGCGGTCATGTCCGCGCCAGCGCCCGCCAGGACAAGGCCACGTTCGGCCGGGTCGATGTGGCCTTCGCCAAGGCGTTCGGCGCCATCAGCATTGGTCCGAACTCCCGTCAGCTGGAGAAGATGGCGCTCGACCGACCGCACTTCATGGCCGGCGTCATCGGGGCCATCGGTGGGCCGGTGGTTCCGGTGGCCGGCGGAGTGGTCATTCTCGATGCCGATGGTGCGCGAGTCGGCGCGGTCGGGATCAGCGGTGACACCTCCGACAACGACGAAGCCGCCGCCATCGCGGGCATCGTCGCTGCCGGGCTGTCCCCTGCGGACTGACGTCGCCGGGAGATCGACGACCTGGTCGGCTCAGGTTGTTCCCCGGCGGGGGAGGCGCCTCGGTGCAGTTGGGGTCATCCGACCTTGAGGTGGATGCCGCCGTCGACCGGTAACAGCACACCGGTGATGTAACCCGAGTCGTCGGAGGCCAGGAAGACAGCGGCATTGGCCACGTCCCAGGCCGTTCCCTGTCGGCGCTGCAGCGGCACCTGGCCGGCCCGCGCCGCGCGCACGTCGTCGCGTGAGCGGCCGGTAGCGGCGCTGAATCCTTCGATCGCCATGGGGGTGTCCATCAGCCCCGGCATGATGGCGTTGACGCGTATGCCGTATCGGGCAGCCGATCCGGCCAACGCCTCGGTGAGGGCGTTCAGGCCCGCCTTGGAGACCTTGTAGGCCAACATCGGCGTGGAGGCGATGGCGGCCACGGACGAGATGTTGATGATCGTCCCACTCTGTTGCTCGCGCATGATGGGCAGCACGTGTTTGCAGACCAACCAGGGCCCCGTGAGGTTCACGTCCATGATGCGGTGCCAGTTGTCCTCGGTGAGCGACGTCGGTCCGGCGTCGCCCGCTCCGATGCCGACGTTGTTGTGCAACACGTCGATGCGACCGAAGCGTCGGACGCACTCATCGGCAATGGCTTCGCAGGCCGCCTCGTTCGTGATGTCGGCCTCGAAGGCCTCGCAGATCCCTCCCTCGGCCCGGACCATCTGTGCGGTCTCGATGGCCGAGGACAGGCGACGATCGACGGCCAGAACCTTCGCACCCTCTCGGGCGAAGGCCAAGGTGGCGGCGCGCCCATTCCCCATGGTTTCGCCCGGCGTCTGACCGGCTCCGGTCACGATGACCGATCTACCATCGAGCTTGGCTGTCAACGTTGGCTCCTCGTTGCCGGTTGGACGGTACCCGTCCAACATGTTCCGGGTTGCACCGTACCTGTTCCACGCGTGGGGGATCCCAAGCCCGTCATCGCCGGCCCGTTCTCAGCGTTGGGAGTCGAGCAAGGCAGCGACGAAGGCTGCCGCCTGGTGGATGGCGCCATTGAGCTCGGTCTCCGACTCGGTGGCATCGAGAAAGGCATCGGCCGTGA
>JAHECQ010000394.1 GCA_024641625.1 Acidimicrobiales bacterium
CCGCCGATGGCCGAGCGAGACAACGATCCGCAGATGGCTGCCGAGGACCGTGTCCGGGCCGAGGCCCGGGCGTGGTACGAGGAACACTGGGATCCGGATCTGACGGCGGGTACCTGGTTCCACCTGATGCTCGAGTCCGGGTGGGGCTATGCCGGGTGGCCGGAGGGGCTGTGGGGAAAGGGGCTCCCCATCCCGTTGGTGAAGGTGGTACGCGAGGAACGCCGGCGGGTCGGAGCCTTGGCGCCACCATCGGGCATCGGCCCGACGCTGCTCGCCCCGATGCTCTTCGTCCACGGAACCGCCGATCAGCAGCGCCGCTTGCTGTGGGGCATGGCAGCCGGGGGCGAGACGACCTGTCAGATGCTTTCGGAACCCGATGCCGGCTCGGACCTGGCAGGCGTTCGAACGCGGGCCGAACGAGACGGCGACGAGTGGGTGATCACCGGCTCGAAGATCTGGACCTCCAACGCCGACGTGGTCGATTACGGCATGTTGCTCGCACGCACCGACTGGAACGTCGCCAAGCACGCAGGCCTCACCTTCTTCCTCATCCGGCGGGACCAAGAGGGTGTCGAGGTCCGACCACTTCGACAGATGACCGGTGATGCCCGCTTCAATCAGGTCTTCTTCGACGGCGCCCGCGTCCCGGCCGCCGACGTGCTCGGTGAAGTCGGGGGTGGCTGGGCGGTGACGCGCACGTTCCTCGCCCACGAGAAGAACTCGTACAACCCGGCCGCTCACGAGGGCGGTCCGTTCGGGCCGGTGCACCTCGATCGAACCGCAGGCGACGTGCTCGCTGCCGAGCAGAAGCGTCTCACCGCCAATGCGTCAGGACGCGGGGTGGGCCGGGTGATCGGCGACCTGGTCAGCCAATTCGGGCGCTCGGACGACGCCCTGGTGCGTCAGGCACAAGCCCAGCTCCACATCCGACGCAAGGTGATGGGCTACACGAACCAACGAGTCAGATCGGCCAGGGCAGCGGGCGCGCCCGGCGCCGAAGGGCCCATCAGCAAACTGACCGTGTCGGACCTCACCCGTGGCCAACGCGAGCTCGGGCTGGCCGTGCAAGGAGCGTTCGGGATGCTGGTGGGGGACGATGCTCCCTCGGCGCAGTTCCAGCACTTCGCGCTCGGGACCCCGTCGATGTCGATTGCCGGAGGCACCGACGAGATACAGCGCAACCATCTCGGCGAGCGGGTACTGGGGCTGCCCGGGGAACCTCGCAATGATGACCCGCCGGCGCCGATGCCGTGATGCTCAGTCCTTGAGTTGCTTCATGAACATGCCGTTGTCGAAGTAATCCCGCCAGAAGGTGATGAGGCCGTCGTCGTTGACCTCGAAGATGCCGGCGACCGCAATGGCGATGTCCTTGCCTCTCATCACCATCTTGTCGGTGCGTTCGTTGAACACCACGTTGCCAGTGGCGGCCTGGCGGTGGACCACGAACTCGACGGGGCCATTGCCCTTCACCATCGGGGCGAGGAACGCCCGCATCGCGTCCTTGCCCCGCATGTCGCCGATGGGCACGTTGTCGTAGTAGACGTCGTCGGAGACGAACGCCAAGATGGCGTCGAGATCCTTGGCGGCGAACGACTTCATGAATTGGTTGACCACGTCTTCAGCGCTCATGGGCCCTGCCTAGCACATTCGTCGTCGTGTTCATCCGGCGAGACGGAAAGGGACGCACCCTGGACCGGACGTCTGGCGGCCAATTCGGCTCGCAGTTCGGCTCCGTGCTCATCCAAGGTCGCCGGGCGCCGATACACCCCAGCTGGTGTCTCGGTGAAACGGATCGGGCAGTTGGGCTGCAACGTCGGCCGGTGATGGCCGTGCTCGACGCTGACCAGCATCTCCCGCGCCGCGACATGGGGATCGTGCACCCAGTCCTCGGGGGAGTAGACAGGGCCCACGGGCACCTTTCCGCCCAACAACTCGAGGATCTCGGTATTGGTCCGGGTGAGGGCCCAGGCGCTGATGGCGTCGTCGACCAGCTCCCGGTTCTTGACCCGCTGCTTCATGTGGGCGGTGCGCTCATCGGTGGCGAGGTCGGGTCGACCGATCAGGTCGCACAACATCGTGAATTGCGGTGCGGTCGGTGCGGCGATGGCGCAGTGGCCATCGGCTGTTCGGTAGATGTCGAACGGGACGTTTCCGTCCACCGAATTGCCCGACGGCGCCTGCGGACGACCGATGTAGCTCCACTGCGTGAGCGTTTCGAGGGAGATCGAGATCATGGCATCGACCATGGCGACATCGAGGAACTGGCCGATGCCGGTCTGCGTTGCGTGGTGAATGGCCGAGACCATGCCGAGCGCAGCCATCAATCCGGGGACTGTGTCTCCGATGGAGGGGCCGCAACGCATGATGTGTTCGTGGTCGGTCCCGGTAGCGGACACGACACCACCCATGGCCTGAGCGATCGGGTCGAACGCCGGCCAGTCGACGTAGGGACTGGCTCCGGTGCGTTCATCACCGAACCCACGGATGGCTGCGTAGACGAGCTTGGGATTGCGCTCGCGGCACACCTCCCACCCGATGCCGAGGCGGTCGAGCACGCCGGCGCGGTGGTTCTCGAGCAGCCCATCGGCCGTCTCGACGAGCTGCAGGAAGACCTCTCGATCGTCGGGATCACGCAGGTCGAGCTCGATCGCCCGCTTGTTCCGATTCCGCGACGCGTAGCGCGAGCCATAGAGCTTGGCGTCGTCATCGCGGGTGAACGGGCCGATGAATCGAACCATCTCTCCACCGGGCGGTTCGACCTTGATCACATCGGCCCCCAGGTCCGCCAGGTACATGCCGGCAAAGGGGCCGGCCAGGGCATGGGTCAGGTCGAGAATGCGGAGACCCACCAGGGGTCCGGTGGCGTGATCGCCCATCGGCGTTGCGTATTCGTGGGCATCGAGGTGTGCGCTCATGGCGACATCGTGCCCCATGCACGCTGTTGCCGCGCAACCTACGATCCCGACATGACCGATGCCTCCGTTCACCCTGCTGCGCCTGCTCCCGATCGTGCCCTGTACCAGCCCGGTCGACTGGAGCGAAGCGGCGAGTCGATCTACTACGAATGGGTGACCCATGGACCCGACGATCGTCGTCCGATCGTGGTGTTCGTCCACGGCGCCGGAGGCAGTCATGCCGTCTGGTACAACCAGGTCCTGGCGCTGTCGGATGAGTACCGGGTGTTGACCTGGGACAGCCGCGGCTTCGGCAACTCGAGCTGCAACGCCGGCACCGTGTCGGTGGATGCGGCCGTCGGCGATCTCGCCGCGCTGCTCGAGACGTTGGGGATCACCGGACCGGTGCATCTCGTGGGGCAGTCGATGGGGGGATGGTGGGCTGTCGGGTTCGCGCTGACGCATCGAGATCGGGTGGAGAGCCTCACGTTGTCCGACACACCCGGTGGGATCTGGACCGACGAGTTGCGACGCCACTTCGCCGAGAACCGCAAACGGTCCGTCGGCGGGCCGGCGCGGATCTCCCGGCACTTCGCCCTCGGCGACACCACGCACAGCGCTCGTCCCGATCTCGTGTTCCTGTACCAACAACTCGGAAGTTTCCACGAGCCGCCAATGGCCCAGGTCTTGAAGATGCTCGGCGCTTCCGGCTTCGACGCCACGGATGTCGTAGCGCTGCAATGTCGAATGTTGGTCATCGCCGGCGAAGAGGACGCCATCTTTCCGGCGCCGATGCTGCGAGGTCTGGCCGACCGATTGGGTGCTGCCTATGGTGAGCTGCCGGAAGCAGGCCACTCGCCCTACTTCGAGACCCCGGCTGCCTACAACGAACTGCTGCGGGGATTCCTGAGCGAGCGTTGAGGACGTCGGAACACGCCGGTTCAGTCGAGCAACTGCTCATAGAGATCGAACGTGCCCTGGTCGAAGCACACGAAACGAATGATCGTGACCGAGGTCGGCGTCGTCCGAACCGTGTCGAGGGCAACGCGAGCCGCCTCGGCCTGCGGATAGCCGTACACCCCGGTGGAGATGGCAGGAAAGGCGACGCTGGAGGCACCGAGTTCATCAGCACATCGAAGTGATTCCCGATAGCAGGACGCCAGGAGCTCGGCCTCTCCGTGGTTACCGCCCTGCCAGATGGGCCCTACCGTGTGAATG
>JAHECQ010000395.1 GCA_024641625.1 Acidimicrobiales bacterium
CAACACGATCAGACAACACCTTCGTAATCGCCGCCGTCAACGTCGTCTTACCATGATCAATATGACCCATCGTCCCCACATTCACATGAGGCTTCGTACGCTCAAACTTTGCTTTGGCCATTTGGGGCTCGTTTCCTTTCAGATGCTTGGGGTCACTCGCCCCGGACTCGCTTGACGATTTCTTCCTGAACGTTGCCAGGGGTCTGCTGATAGCTGTCGAACTGCATGGTGTAACTTGCGCGACCCTGGGTCTTGGATCGCAGGTCGTTCACGTAGCCGAACATCTCCGACAGTGGCACTTCGGCCGTGACCACCTTGTTGGTGCCACGGGCTTCCATCTGGCCAACCCGACCTCGACGTGAGTTCAGATCGCCAATCACGTCACCCATGTAGTCTTCAGGGGTGACCACCTCGACCGACATGATCGGCTCGAGCAGAACAGGTTTGGCTCTGGCCGCTGCCTGCTTGTACACCATCGTTCCGGCGATCTTGAACGCCATTTCCGACGAGTCGACGTCGTGGTACTTCCCATCCTTGAGGGTGACCCGGATGTCGACGGTAGGGAAGCCGGCCAGCACGCCACTGGTCATCGCATCACGAATACCGGCGTCGACCGAGGGGATGTACTCACGAGGGATGCGTCCACCGGTGATGGCGTCCACGAACTCGTAGCCCCCACCCGGACCCGTGGTCTCGAGGTCGATCGTGACCTCGGCGTACTGGCCCGTACCACCCGTTTGCTTCTTGTGGGTGTAGGTGTTGCCGGTGACGACTCCGGTGACGGTCTCACGATAGGCGACCTGTGGTTTGCCGACGGTGGCATCGACCTTGAACTCGCGGAACATACGATCGACCAACACCTCGAGGTGGAGTTCGCCCATGCCGGCAATGATCGTCTGTCCGGTCTCCTCGTCGGTTCGAACGCTGAAGGTGGGATCCTCTTCGGACAACGCCATCAAGGCCTTCGACATCTTCTCCTGGTCGGCCTTGGTCTTGGGCTCGACGGCCACGTGGATGACAGGATCGGGGAAGTCCAGGTTCTCGAGAATGATGGCATTCGACTGATCGGTCAGCGTGTCGCCGGTGCGTACGTTCTTCACGCCGATGGCGGCCATGATGTCACCCGTCATGGCCACATCGCGATCTTCCTGCTTGTTGGCGTGCATCTCGAGCAATCGACCCATGCGCTCACGGGCACCGGTACGGGTATTGAGGACCTGCGATCCCTTCTCGAGAGAGCCCGAGTAGACGCGGAAGTAGGTGAGCTTGCCGACGTTCGGCGCCGTCATGATCTTGAACGCCAGGGCCGAGAAGGGCTCGTCGTCACTCGGCTTGCGCTCGAGTGGCGCGCCGCCCTTGAGTGCCTCACCGGTGACCGGTGGGAGATCGATTGGTGAGGGAAGGTAGTCGACCACGGCATCGAGCAGCGGCTGCACACCTTTGTTCTTGAACGCGGATCCACACAGCACCGGGACCAGCTCACCCGAGACCGTGGCGGCGCGGATGCCGGCCTTGAGCTCGGCCTCCGACAGATCCTCGTTCTCGAGATAGGACTCCATCAACGCCTCGGAGGTCGAGGCGACGCCTTCGATCAACTCGGCCCGATACTCCGCAACCTGGTCGGCCATGTCAGCGGGAATGTCGACCTCGTCCCATGACGCGCCGAGATCCTCGGAGTTCCAGATGAGCGCCTTCATCCTCACGAGATCGACCACACCGGCAAACGCCGATTCGGTCCCGATCGGCAGTTGGAGGATGAGGATGTTGGGAGTGAGGCGTTCCTTGATGGTGTCGACGACGAAGTAGAAGTCGGCTCCCATGCGGTCGAGCTTGTTGACGAAGCACATGCGGGGCACGTTGTACTTGTCGGCCTGGCGCCAGACGGTCTCGGACTGGGGCTCCACACCGGCCACGCCATCGAACACGCACACGGCGCCGTCGAGTACACGTAGCGAGCGCTCGACCTCGACGGTGAAGTCGACGTGGCCCGGGGTGTCGATGATGTTGATGCGGTGGTCGTTCCAGAAGCAGGTGGTGGCAGCCGAGGTGATCGTGATGCCGCGTTCTTGCTCCTGCTCCATCCAGTCCATGGTGGCGCCGCCATCGTGCACCTCACCGATCTTGTAGTTCTTGCCGGTGTAATACAGCACGCGTTCGGTCGTGGTGGTCTTACCGGC
Organism: Acidimicrobiales bacterium; assembly: GCA_024641625.1. GTDB lineage: Bacteria > Actinomycetota > Acidimicrobiia > Acidimicrobiales > SZUA-35 > JAHECQ01. Next base: position 2,178 of record JAHECQ010000395.1, read on the forward strand.
ATCGATGTGCGCCATGATGCCGATGTTGCGATACCGGTCCAGTGGAGTGATTCGGGCAGACATGATCAGGCCTCTTGTTGCTGACGAACGGGGAGGTAGGGGGAATTGGGGACCAGGGTGCACGAGCGACCCGGAGGGTCGCTCGTGGTCTGGTTCGAAGAGTGAGGGAAGCGGTGGAACATCGGGGTGGAGGCAGCCAGCACCACGTCGTTCACCTGGAGCCGGCTACCAGCGGTAGTGAGCGAACGCCTTGTTCGACTCAGCCATCTTGTGGAGATCTTCGCGACGCTTGGCCGAGGCACCGATGCCATTGGAGGCGTCGAGGATCTCGTTGGCCAGGCGTTCGGCCATCGTGCGCTCGCGGCGATCACGTGAGTAGTTGACCACCCAACGAACGGCCAGCGTCGTGGCTCGACGGGGACGAACCTCGACCGGCACCTGATAGGTCGCACCGCCGACACGGCGGGAACGAACCTCGAGTTGCGGCTTGACGTTGTCGATCGCCCGCTTCAGCGTGGCGACCGGATCGCCACCGGTCTTTTCCGCAACCACATCGAGAGCACCGTAGACGATGTTCTCCGCCGTGGTCTTCTTGCCGTCGAGGAGAACCTTGTTGATGATCTGGGTGACGAGGACCGAGCCGTGCACCGGGTCGGGCACGAGGTCGCGGCGGGGGGCTGCACCCTTACGAGGCATGTCAGTTGTCCTTCTTGACGCCGTAACGACTACGGGCCTGCTTGCGGTCGCGCACGCCGGACGTGTCGAGCGTGCCTCGAACGACCTTGTAGCGAACGCCGGGGAGATCCTTCACACGACCGCCGCGAACCAGCACGATGCTGTGTTCCTGGAGGTTGTGGCCTTCGCCGGGAATGTACGCAGTCACTTCGACCCCACTGGTCAACCGAACGCGAGCAACCTTGCGCAAGGCAGAGTTGGGCTTCTTCGGGGTGGCGGTGTACACGCGGGTGCAGACGCCACGGCGCTGGGGGGAGCCGACCAAGGCGGGCGTCTTGCCCTTCTTCGACTTGGATTGACGGCCCTTGCGGACCAGCTGATTGATAGTGGGCACAGGTGACCTCTGGACGTTCCGAGGAGGGCCTCGGCTGTTGATGAACTCGGTGGTGGAGAACTCGGGATCGCTCGGAATCGGGCACTTCCCGGGAAGCCCAGCCGCCGACGCGCGGGCAGGCGGACGAGACCGGCCAATCGGCCGACCCCCAAGGCTACGGGAACACCCCTGTTATCACAACGCGTGGTCCCGGCGAAGCTGGTCGGGACGCTCACGGTGGCGGGCACTGCGAACCAGTCGGTCCGGCGATACCGCGCCCCGAGCGAATTGGACGGTAGTCCTCAGCGGCCAGGCGGAGTCGTTCCGCTCCTGATGATGTACTCGGTCGACTCGCTGAAGCCGACCATGACCTCACCACGCGTGAGTCCGGCGGCCAGACGCGCCTGCCAGAAGTCCAGACCGGCCGCGTCGGCGGGGCGACCGAGCACGTTGTCGTAGACGAGGGCCACGAACGCCCGATCCGACAACATCCCGTACCGAGCCTGGAATTCCTGGCTGGTGGCGAAGGCCGAGGACACCTGGCTGATCGAAGTGCCAGTCACTCGCCGACCTTCCCAATAGGCGAGTCCGGCCGCATCGGCGCCGCGGGAGAAGTACGCCGTGTAGAGCCGCGAGATTTGTCCGACCTCCACGCTGGTCGCCGCCACTCCCCCCGTTCGTCGCACGTACTCGGCCGACTCGCTGAAGCCGACCATGACCTCACCACGCGTGAGTCCGGCGGCCAGACGCGCCTGCCAGAAGTCCAGACCGGCCGCGTCGGCCGAGCGGCCGAGCACGCTCCGGTAGACGAGGTCGACGAAGTCGCGGTCCGACAGCGAGCCGAACCGATTGACGAACTCGGACGAGTCAGCGAACTGGTTCGA
>JAHECQ010000396.1 GCA_024641625.1 Acidimicrobiales bacterium
CAGGCGGCCCGCCTGGCCTCAGGTCATTCACGTGTGACTCCTCGCTGTGCTGCCATCGGATGTTTCACGTGAAACACGCTTCCGGTTCAGAGCACTCGCTACACCGTAGCCGATCTCTGGACGCCTCACCGTCCAGAGACGCCGAACTGTTTCACGTGAAACGTCACGCCTCCGTCAGCCTTGGGCCAGGATGAACAACGGCTCGCGCCGCATCGCCCGTAGCGATCGCGGGAAGCGCGACGTGCTGGGATCACCATCGACTCGGAGATGGATCAGACCTGGGTGGCGATCGTCTACAACCACGGCAAGGTCATCCAGCATCAAATCCGCCCACGGTCGACGTTCCGGAGGTTCGCTGATCAGAATTGAGGCCCCCGGTCTGAGAAAGCCGAGAGCACATTCGACAGTGAATGCCGGCGGCCCGAACCCTCTCGAGACCACGAGATCGTAGCGACCTCGCATGCCAAGCGTCTTGCTGAGAACTTCGGCTCGTCCCTCGGCCACCACACCCCGATCGTCGAGTCCGAGGTCGGTCAACGCAGTACGGAGGAATGCGCACCGACGAGTACGCGCATCGAGCAGCGTGCCGTGCCAGTTGGGGAGCCACTTGAGGAGGGGTAACCCAGGAAGACCGGCACCGGAACCCAGGTCCAGAACGTGTCGCTCAGCATCTAGCGTTCCCACTACTGGAAGATCCGGAGTCAACGCCTCGATCGCGTTGAGGTAGCGACTGGCGTGTTCCAGATGAGCGCGCAACGGGCCCGGTCCCAGGAGTCCCTGGGATCGAGCCCGTTCCAGTAGCGCGAGAAGTTGTGGATCGTCTAGATCAATCGCCGGACTCGTCATCGGCACCATCATGCCCGACGTCCAGGGAATCTGCGCCGACGACCTCGGGAACGATGACCACTCGGCGGCGCGGTTCGTTGCCGGCAGATCGAGTGGTGACTCCGGAGAAATCTCCCAAGGCGTCGTGAATCACCTTCCGATCGGCCGGGGACATGGGCTCCAGCACAACCTCGACACCGTCGCTGACTGCTTGGGTCGCCGCCTGAGAGGCGAAACTCGCCAGTGCCACTCGCCTTGCCTCCCGGTATCCACCCACGTCGACGCGAATGCGGGTCGACGACGGGGCCACACGCTGCGCATGCATTCGGCAGAGCTCCTGGATTGCATCGAGCGTGCGTCCTTTCGGACCGAGCAGGAGACCATGCTTGCCGACGACCTGGCCTTCAATAGCCTGCTCGTCGTCCACGACGATGGCCACCTCGGCCGACAGTCCGAATGCCTCGGTGAGACCTGTCAGGAACTGCTGGACCGCTGTTTCCACTTCCTCCATGCTCGACTCCTCACTGTTCTTGACGCTTCGATCTCGATTGTTGCCGCCACTGCCTTCACGCCGACTGTTGCCACCAGAACTACGGCCGCCTCGCGATCCCTCACCGCCGGCTCGTTCGGATGAGGACCTCTCCTGGGCTGCCACGGTCACCTCGGGGCCGGTCGGTTCCGGTGCGTCGTCCGACTTGCGATTTCGGCTGCGTTTGCGGTCGCCTCGTTCAGCCTTGGCGCGGGGCGACTTGGGTTCGACACGGGCACGCACGCGTCCCTGTCCTCTGACGCGTCCGAACAATCCTGCTTTGGGTTCCTCCAGGATTTCGAATTCTGCTTCGGCTTCGTCTACTCCAAGCTTGTCCAGGGCCAGATCTTTGGCTTCTTGGACAGACTTGGCGGTCGTCTCGATCCACTCCATCGCTACCTCTTCTTCTTTCGCTTGTCGCGGCTCGGAGTCGAGCCGGGTTGTGTTCCTTTGGGTGTGACCCTGCTGCTGGCGACCGCGTCCTTGGACTCGGTCCGTTTCTTGGTCGCCTTGGCCCGACGTCGATCCCATTCCTCTTGACGGGCCGTAAGGCGCTGTTGGCGGGTGGTCTTGTCGTCGCCGGTGTCCGCAGTACTGTCGCTACCGGCCTCGGGATTCGTGACGTTCTTGCGGGATTCGCTCTTGGATCGACTTCCGCTGGGCGTATCGGACTTCGGTTTGCCTGTGTCGGAGTCAGCGGTCGGTTTGGCCTTCTCGAGCCCGCTGGCGAGGCTGGCCGTCGGCGGCAGCTCAACCTGTCCGTAGATGCGCTTGCCGATGTAAGCCTGCTGCCCGATGCGGAACACGCTGGACGTGGTCCAGTAGAGCACCAGTCCAGCGGGGAAGATGAAGGCCCAGATTCCCGTCATCAACGGAAGAAAGCGCATGATCTGCTGCTGTTGCTGCAACATGGGCGAAAGTTCGGTGTCAGAACTACGGCGAGCGGTGATCTGATGCTGCTGGTAGAAGCTGAGTCCCACCATGACCAGAATCAGGATGATGTACGGCAAGGCTTGAATGAAGTCGCTTCTGACGACGTCGAGCGCATGAGCTGCCAGATCCAACGGTCCGAACTTCATCTCCTCGTGCTCGCGAAGATCTCGGTACAGCTTGCTCGAGGATGAAAGGTGCTGTGGATCGAACAGGTTGCCGTTCAACGCCTCTTGGCCACCAGCCACGCGGATCTTGTTGGCGACGGAGAAGAAGGGTTGTTCCGACAATCGGGTCGTGAGTCCGCGGAGGATTCGAAACAGGACCAGGAAGACGGGCATCTGTGCCAGCATCGGCAGGCAGCCGCCGACCGGATTGATCCCATTCTCGGAGTAGAGCTTCATCAACTCCGCGTTCATCTGCTCTCGATCGCTCTTGAACTCCTTCTGTACCCGCCGAAGCTCAGGCTGGATCTGCTGCATCTTGATGGTGCTGCGGGTTGCCTTCAGAGTGAGCGGCATCAAGAGGACCATCACCGTGAAGGTGAGCAGGATGATCGCCAGACCGTAATTGTCGCCGACGACCGGCAGCTCGTAGAAGAAGGCCAGGATGCGAGCGACGAAATCGGCGAGGCCGTTGAAGATAGCCATGAGGTCTCCGCGGGTAGGAGGTTGGGATGTGGCGGACGAAGGACCGAGAGGAAGGATGGACCGTGAAGTACGGGCCAGAATGAAGAATGTCAGGGGTAGGGCAGTGGTTCGGTGAGACGAACGCGAGGGTGGACCTAGTCCGGTACGGGATCAAACCCGAATGAGCCAAAGGGATGACACCGACCCAATCGCCGCACAGCGAGCCAAGTACCTCGCCTGGCTCCGTGTCGCTCCACAGCCTCGCACGCATAGTGTGAACACGTTGGAATGAAGCGACAGCGCGCTCGTCGCCCGGCAGTAGCGGCCTGATAGAGGCCGATCATCCAGATCAACCCACGCGAAGCCACGGAGCGTGGCGATTCACGACGTTCCGTGCTAGCTTCCATGGTTGATCCGCTCGAGCAGCTCGCGGGCGTCTCGCACGAGCATCGGAAATGGCATCCGGAGAACTGAACGAGAACAGCTGATCAGAAGATCGCCGGTCGGTGCTTGCTCGTCCAACGCAGCTGCAGCACCGGTGAACGCTTCACGAAGTCGACGCCGAGCTCGATTACGTTCCACCGCCGAGCCAAAGTTCCTGCCAATGGCAAAGGCAAGACGAAGTTCACCGAGTCCATCGCGATGGACCAGCCGGATTCCACCCGAACGCAAACGCGTTCCATCGGACCTCAGCTGTACGAGAGCACGTCGACCGACAACGGAGGCAAGCACGGCTCAAGCCACTTCTAGCGTGCGCTGACGTTGATCATACGCCGAGCCGATCAGGCGCTCAGGGAATGTCGCCCCTTGAGGCGGCGGGCCCGGAGCACAGCCCGGCCCCCTCGCGTTGCCGCACGGGCTCGAAAGCCGTGCTTGCGAGCCCGTTGAAGATTGTTGGGTTGGAAGGTGCGCTTTGACACGAGACTCCTTCAGGTCACGAGCAGTTCGTGACAGAAACGGACCGTTTCGGAGGCCGACCAGGGCCAAGACGGCGGCGACCAAGGCGATTCAGATGATTGACACGCTCGATCATGACCGCCATTCACGGAGTCAACGAACGCGAACTTGCAGGCTAGGGGGTTCGACAGGGCGCCACAACGTAGTCATCCACAACGTAGTCATCAAGGAAGGGTGGGCTCCAGTCCGGCATCGACGCCCGGCTCTCGAT
>JAHECQ010000397.1 GCA_024641625.1 Acidimicrobiales bacterium
CGCAGTACGTGATGGTCCTGGCCGAGCGATTGCCGTCGAACACGGCCGATAGTTGGCCCTCGGAACGAAAGTGGCCATCGCCATCGAGGAGGTTCATTGCCGGACTGTTGGAGGCGCCGGGGATGTGCCCTGGGCGGCCGTATCCGTTCTGCTCTCCGCGGTATTGCGCCTCGCCCAATGCATCGATCAGGCACACCGCACCGTCGTCGATGGCGGCCAAGACCTCATCGCGATCGGCAATCAGGCTCGGGCGGGGCGACGGAGTCAGCGTGCCCGGAGCCGGCGGTGCCGGTCGTTCGTCGGACGTTGGGCGACCTTCTGCTTCCCACGCCTTCTGCCCACCGTCGAGGAGGGCCGAGTTGTCGAACCCGATCCATCGAAGCATCCACCACACCCTGGCGGCCCACATCATGCGGTTGTTGTCGTACAGAACGACTCGGCAGGCATCGCTCACACCAAGGCGACTCATGGCGGATGCGAACTGTTCGGGTGTCGGGACGGCAAACCTCCACGGACTGTCTCGATCGCACAGGTCTCCGGTCAGATCGGCAAAGCGGGCACCGGGCAGGTGACGGTCGTCGAACTGGCTCTCGCCACTCACGGCCCTGAAGCCACCCTCGACTGGCTCGAGGAACACCGTGCAATCCAACAGCACGAGGTCCTCCGCGCCAAGCTGGTCGGCCAGCCAGGAGGTGGAGACGAGTGAGTCGATCGGAGTTTCGGTCATGCCCCTACCGTAGTCAGCCGGTCAATCGGCCCGATCCACGACGGCCGCGATGACCGCGATCTTGGGCTCGCGGGCTGCTCGGAGGGGTAGGAGACCGGCGAGGGCGCACACACCGCCAACGGCGAAAGCGACTCGTTCGCTCGTCAGCCCAACAACCAGACCAATGACAACCGCCCCCGCTGCAAAGGCCAGATCGAAGAACATCGAGAGGCTGGCAACCACGAAGGCCCGATCGTTCGGGTCGGCCCGGTTGACGACCAACGCCAACAACGACGGGAAGTTCATCGACATTCCGGCCGAGAACACCACAACCCCGGCATACAACCCGAAAGCGCTGGGCACGGCGGCCACGACGAACATCCCGAGTCCTATGGCGACGAGCGACCAGGCTGAAACAGAGAGCGGCCCGAATCGGTCGGGAACCTTGGCGGCAAAGAGCCGAGCGAGAATCACCAGGACGGCGTAGGTGGTGAACACCCATCCGGCACTCTTCATGCCGATCGAATCGGCGTAGACCGGCGCGAACGACACGAAACCGGCATAGCCGAACAGAGCGCCGGTCAATGCAAGGCCGGGAGCAATCGCGGCCGGATGAATCCATCCGGCCTGAACGCTTGCGCCGGCCACCTTTGTCGATGGTGTCGCAAGACCAAGCACGGCTCCAACCGCTACCGTCGCCGCTGCCACGGTCCAAACTCGGGCGTAGTCGGAACCGTCGAAGAGCCACTCGCCGATTGGCGGCCCGGCCGCAACACCGCCGTAGACCGCAAGGGAGAAATAGTTGGCCGCCTCGCCCCGACGCTCGTCGGTTGCCATGTCCTGTATCGCCGTGGCCAAGCCGACAAACGCGAACGCCTCGCCCACGCCGAACAACAGACGCAGCCCGACCACGGCAACCAAGGAGTCGGCCGCCAAATAGCCAAGCAAGGAAACGGCAACGATTGCCATGCCACCGACAACGAGAACGCGCCGTCCGAAGCGGTCGCCCAACCGACCTGCGATCGGGCGCAACAGAGCGGCCGTGATGCCAAACGATCCGACCGCCAGCCCCACAGAGACTCCGGTGCCACCCAGTTCCTCCTCGACGAATCGAGGGAGTACCGGATAGAGCAACGTCCAACCACAGAAGTAGGCGAGGCCGGAGAGGGTGATGACGACGAACCGCCAGGTAAGCAGACGAGTGGCGGGTTCCGGCATTGAGCGACAGTATCGGCAGCAGCGCCACAGCTGAGAATGAGCAACACGAGGAGTAGGACCATGAACGGATTTGTGGGCAAGGTCGTCGTCATCACGGGTGCCGGCGGTGGCATCGGCCGAGCCGCGGCGGTGCGATTCGCCCGCGAAGGCGCCTCGGTCGTGGCCGTCGACCGCGACGAGGCAAGCCTCACCGAGACCGTCGCCGCCGTCTCTGCCGTGGGCGGCCGGATTCACACGGTTGCTTGCGACGTCACCAGTTCCACCGATGTGCAGGCCTACGTTCAGGCCGCGGTCGATGCTTTCGGTGGAGTCGACGTTCTCTTCAACAACGCGGGCATCGAGGGTGTCGTCAGTTCACTCGAGACCTACCCAGAAGACGACTTCGATCAAGTGATCGCCGTCAATGTCAAAGGTGTCTGGCTGGGTATGAAGCACACCGCCGACGCCATGCGCCAACGGGGCGGTGGCGTCATCATCAACACCGCGTCGGTCGCCGGCCTTCGGGGCACACCGGGGCTCATCGCCTACGGCGCCAGCAAACACGCGGTCGTTGGCATGACCAAGAGCGCGGCGGTGGAACTGGCACCCGCTGGGATTCGGGTGAATGCCGTGTGCCCCGCCCCGATCGAGACTCGCATGATGCGCTCGATCGAATCGGGAGCAGCACCCGATGACCCGGAGGCGTTCAAGAAACAAGCGACCGGGCGTATTCCGCTCGGCCGCTACGGAGAACCCGACGAGGTGGCGGCCCTGGTCGCCTTCTTGGCCTCCGACGAGGCTGCGTTCATTACGGGCGGCATCTACCCGATCGACGGCGGCTCGGGAGCTCGGTAGACGGGTCGCAGCCCGACAGCAGCTCGCCGAGCGGGATGAAGGGCACCCGCCACATCGAGCACCGCGGCCTCTGGATGGGTTCCACGATTCTGTCCGAGCACACCGAAGCAATGTTCGCGACGCTGTCCGCGGCGGGTTGTAGGGTCATGATCATGGAGCAGTCGACAAACCAGGCCGAGACGACTCAACCGACGGATCTCAAGTTCTACGGCCCCGCCGATGAGCTCCCACCCGGTGCAATAGAGGCCCTCAAACGTCGGACACCCGAGCAACTCCAAGCGAGCGCCGATCGGGCCACTCGCCGCGCGTGAGACCGGTCCGGCTCGGGGACCCGTCGCTCGATGACATCGACCTTCAAGTCCCGCCAGACCGGCTCAGCGACTTCCTCCAACACGATCTCCGCCCAGTACTCGAAGCACTGTCTCAGCATGATGCCACGTGGGACGAGAACGGAATCCCGCACGGTCCAGGACGACGGTTCACGATCGCCGGACAGACCGTGGCCGGATTCCACCTATTCGTTGCGGAGGATCCTGCCGATCCACGACCTGGCGCCCTCGTCGTGTTCGGAATCGATGTCTGGCTGAACGACTTTCCAGACTGATCCGCGACAACGGTCGTCGATTTCCGCCGGACCGTTCCAGCGTCGCAGGGTGAACTCATCCCCATGGCAGGCGCCCCGGTGAGAGTCGAACTGGGCGAAGAGGTCGCCGAGGTCGTGCCCTGTGAATCCAGCCGAACCGGACGGACCGAACCCGAAGTCGTCGAACTCGCAGTCAGGCGCCTCGTCGCACCGTCAATACTCGACCGCGTCTGGGAACGAGCGGAGCTGACCGAAGACGAAGCAGAAGCAACAGCAATCGCGGTCGAGGAAGTCAACGCTGACCGAGCGGGCTGCAACGCCATGGGTTCGTGCAGCACGCGATGGCCGACTCGACGTCGTCGCCTCCCCGCTCCTCCTCGACGAACTCCGAAACGTTCTCCCACGAGACCGCTTTCGACGATTCTTGACGCTGGCCGAAGACGACGAACTCATCGAGGAACTGGCGCTCCTCTTCAGAATCGAGCCGGACCCCGAGCCCGGAGTCCCCGAACTCCGCGACCCCAAGGACGACTACGCACTCCTCCTCGCCCGAGCCGTCGGAGCCGACTACATCCACTAGGAGACGCAGACCTGACTGACGCCCCGCTGCAATCGCCCTCCGCTGCCAGTAGCATCAGGAGTATTACCATAGTATCATTTCCGGGATGAAGGTCAGCGTGAGCATCCCAGACGAAGACGTCGAGTTTCTCGACAACTACACCAA
>JAHECQ010000039.1 GCA_024641625.1 Acidimicrobiales bacterium
CGTCGTGGTGGTGCTCAACACCATGGTCCCGTGGATGCCGGGCGCCATGCCCCTGCAGGCGGGGGCGAAGGTCATCGAGATCGGTCCCGATCCGAAATTCAGCGACATCCCGGTGCGATCGTTCCCGGCCGATGTGTCGATCCTGTCCTCGGTCGCGCCGGCCATCGAACTGCTCGGTGGTGCGCTGGATCACGTCGGGTATGCCGACAGCGATGCCGTGGCGTCACGGCGTCGCTTGCTGGGCCCCGAGTTGGCCGAGCGGCGGGCTCGGGAGCGGTCGGCCGGCGACGAACCGGGCGGCCTCCCGATGACGCCGGAGTTCATGACCCGGGTCATCAACGACGTCGTCGGCCCCGACGCCACGATCGTGAACGAGTTGGGGCTTGCCACCGGCGTGCTCGAACTGACGAACTGGGACAGCTTCTACGGGCCGACGATCTCTGCCGGATTGGGCTGGGGCGTCCCTGCAGCACTGGGGATGAAGTTGGCTCGTCGCGACAAGACGGTGGTGGCCTGCACCGGCGACGGCTCGTACGTGTTCGCCAACCCCGCTGCCTGTCATCACGCTGCGGCCTCCCTCGGGCTCGGTCTGCTCACCGTCGTGGCCGACAACCGGGTGTGGAACGCCGTTCGGCGTTCCACCATCGCCGTCTATCCCGAAGGGCATGCGCGAGCGTCGGGGACGATGCCGCTCAGCTCACTCGAACCCGCACCCGACTACCCCAGGATCGTCGAGGCCTATGGCGGCCATGGCGAGCACGTGGCCGAGCCCGAGGAGCTCCGCCCGGCCCTCGAGCGGGCATTGGAGATCACCGCCGGGGGGCGCCAGGCTCTGTTGTCGGTGCACTGCTCCTACCCCGACGCCGCCCATCACTGATCGATCACGTGCACTCCAGCACCAGGATGCCGTTACTCGTGTTGCTGGTGGGCACGTGGTGGGCGCGGTAGGCCTCGTTCACCTGGTCGCTCAACGCGCCCCGCATCGCCAACCACATGACCAGTTCGATGCCTTCGGATCCGGCCTCGCGTAGGTAGGTGGTGTGCGGAACCTGAGCCTGCGCCTCGGGGTCGCGTACCAGCGTGTCCATGAACGCCAGGTCGAAGGGGGGATTGGTGAGGCCCGCCCGTTCGCCCTGAAGCTGATGGGACATCCCGCCGGTGCCGAACACCACCACTCGCTCGTTACCCGGAAAGGACTCGACCGCCCGCTTGATCGCCCTGCCGAGTTGGAAGCAGCGATGGCCCGTCGGCGCCGGGTACTGGATGACGTTCACACAGATCGGGATGACCCGGCATGGCCAGTCCTCGGGTTGGCCGAATGCCAGCGAGAGCGGAACGGTACAACCATGGTCGACCGGCATCTCGTTGACGATGGTCATGTCGAACTCGTCGAGAATGAGCGACTCGGCAAGGTGCCAAGCCAGCTGAGGATGCCCGGGGACGGTGGGTACCCGACGGGGTCCGAAGCCCTCGTCGGCCGGCGGGAACTCGGCGGCGACGCCGAGGGCGAAGGTGGGGATGAGTTCGAGCGAGAACGCCGAGGCATGATCGTTGTAGATGACGATGCACACATCGGGGTCTGCGGTCGCCATCCACTGCCGCAAGCCCTCGACCTTGGCGAAGTACGGGGCCCAATAGGGTTCGGCTGTCTTGGCGTTGTCCATGGCCGCCCCGACGGCGGGGACATGCGACATCGCCGCGCCGGCAATGATCTCAGCCATGGTGGTTCTCCCATTCGGAGGTGTGGCGATTGCCCTCGATGGGCCGGCCGCCGTCGAGCATCATCTGACTGAATTCCTCGGTCGTGACCCCCGACATCAGCGCCCCCACGTCCTGCATCGAGAGTCCGTCGACGATGGCCAGCTTGAACGTGTAGTAGATGTTGCCGCCCAACTGCAGCATGCGGAGCCAATCCCGCTCGTTCACCGCCTGACGCTGCTCCGGCGTGAGCGCGAAACGGTCGAGATAGGCCTGGGGGTCGGCTCGAAAGGCTTCCCGGTTCTCGGCCCGGTTGAGGGACATGCAGAACATGTTGAGCGCATAGCCCTTGCGACTGTGCTCGCCGTCGAAGACGTAGGTGCCGGGAATGTCGTCGTAGTCCCGCCCGGCACGGGTCGGTGGGGAGCCTGTGGAAGGAGCGCTGGTGGTAGCGGAGGGTTGGTTCATGACGAGGTGCTCCTCGGTAGTGGCTCGATGCTCGGGGCGGGATGCAACAGTGGTCCGAGATCCGGCGCCGGTTCGGGATGCAGGTTGTTCGGTCAGGCCGTCAGGACTCGAAGGGGAGGCCGACGTACTGTTCGGCCAACGCGGTCTGCGCGGCCCGTGAAGAGGAAAGATAGAAGAGTTCTTGCTCCTGAGCCCGTTGGTCGAAGGCGCTTTGGTGAGGGAAGCGATGCAGGAGGCTGGTGAGCCACCACGAGAACCGCACTGCGCCCCACACCCGTCGAAGCGCCTTGGCGCTGTAGTCGCTCAGGCCGGAGGGGTCGCCGGCATAGTGCGCCACGATGGCCTGGGAGAGGTATCGAACGTCCGATACCGCCAGGTTCAGGCCTTTGGCACCGGTGGGAGGCACGATGTGCGCGGCATCGCCGGCCAGGAACAACCGTCCGTAGCTCATGGGTTCGCTGACGAAGCTTCGCAGTGGGGCGATCGATTTCTCGATCGAAGGGCCGGTGACGAGCTGCGCTGCCTGAACCGGTGGAAGGCGGGCGATCAACTCCGACCAGAAGCGATCGTCGTTCCAGTCCTCGACCTGATCATCGATCGGACACTGGACGTAGTAGCGGCTGAGCATCGGGTTGCGCATCGAGCACAGCGCGAAGCCTCGTTCGTGATTGGCGTACAGCAGGATGGGCAGCGGCGGCGTCTCGGACATGATGCCGACCCAGCCGAAGGGATAGACCTTCTCGTATTCGGTGCGGAGCTGCTCGGGGATCGCGACGCGACTGACGCCGTGGAAGCCATCGCATCCGGCCACGAAGTCAGCGTCGATTCGGCAGGATTCGCCGTCGATGTCGAAGGTGACGTTCGGCGCATCGGAGGTGAGGTCACCGAGAACGACGTCCTGGGCATCGAAGAAGACGGTGGTACCGAGCGCCTCGGCCGCGTCGAACAGGTCCTCCTGGATCCGAGTCTGGCCATAGGCCATCATCAACTTGCCGACGACATCGGCGGTGTCGATGCTGAGCAGTTCCCGGCCTCGCCAGGCGATGTTGATGGTCTCGTGTACCTTGCCCTCGGCATCCATGCGATCGCCCAGGCCGGCGTCCCGCAACGTCTCGACGGTGCCCCATTCGAGGACGCCGGCTCGAATCCGGTCCAGGACGTGGGCCTTGCTCTGTCGTTCGATGACGATGTTCTCGATCCCGGCCCGGGTGAGCAGATGCGACAGCAGCATTCCTGCCGGGCCGGCCCCGATGATCGCAGTTTGAGTTCGCAGATGCGGCACTCCGGAAGTATGGCTGGTCGCCGGCCCGGTATTGGCCGCGAACCGGAGATCGTCATCCTTCGATCGCTCTGCCAGACTGCACCTGTTCGGTCCGTTCCTGGAGGCTTCGCCCATGATCATCGATTGTCACGGCCACTACACGACCACGCCCAAGGGGGTGGCCGACTGGCGTGAGGCCCAGACCGCGGCCGTCACCGCCGATCCCACCTTCGTCGGTGAGAAGGGAACGATGGTCGTCTCCGATGACGAGATCCGCGCCAGCCTCGAGGCCCATCAGCTGCGCCTTCAACGCGAGCGGGGCACCGATCTCACCATCTTCTCGCCCCGGGCCAGTTGGATGGAGCACCATGTCGGCAACGAACACACCTCCAAGTTCTGGAGCCAGCACCAGAACGAGATGATCCGCCGGGTCTGCGATCTGTACCCGGACAACTTCGCTCCGGTGGCCCAGTTGCCGCAATCGCCGGGAACACCGATCACCAACTCGGTCGTCGAGCTCGAACGCTGCGTCCAGGAGATGGGATTCATCGGCTGCAACGTGAACCCGGATCCGACCGGGGGCTTCTGGACCGGGCCGCCGCTGTGGGAGGAGCACTGGTGGCCGCTGTGGGAGAAGCTGTGCGAGCTCGACGTGCCGGCCATGATCCACGTGAGCGCCGCCTGCAACCACAACTTTCATTCGACCGGTTCGCATTACCTCGGCGCCGACACCACCGCCTTCATGCAGGCGCTCACCTCGGGCTTCATGAAGGATTTCCCGAATCTCCGCTTCATCATTCCCCATGGTGGGGGAGCAGTGCCCTATCACTGGGGCCGGTTCGTGGGCATGGCCGCTGATTCCGGGTGGGACTTCGATCACCTGCTCGACCACATCTGGTTCGACACGTGCGTCTACCACCAGCCGGGTATCGACCTGCTGTTGAAGGTGGTGCCGGCCGACAACGTGTTGTTCGCCTCGGAGATGGTGGGCGCGGTGCGGGGTGTCAACCCGGCCACGGGGTTCAACTATGACGACACGAAGCGCTACATCGTCGATGCCGACATCGACGATGAGGCTCGGCAGAAGATCTTCGAGCACAACATCCGCCGGGTCTTCCCCCGGCTCCAGGCATGAAGGACCCGATTGCGATGACCGACTCCAAACCCCATCCCTCGGCCAACGTGGTCGTGCGCCACGTCGATCGGACACCGGTCGAGCTGGTCGACCAACTGGCTCCCATCGGCACCGCCACCGTGCACGAGGCCATCGGTCGCCGCGGTTTCCTCGGACCGCACCTTCGCCCGATCCAACAGGGGGTGCGCATTGCCGGCAACGCCGTCACCGCGCTCTGTCACCCGGGTGACAATCTGATGATTCATGCCGCGGTCGAGCTGTGTCAGGAAGGCGACCTCCTGGTGGTGGCCAACACGGCGCCGTCGAACCATGGGATGTTCGGGGATCTCCTGGCCGGCTCGCTCATGGCTCGAGGCGTCCGCGGACTCGTCATCGATGCCGGCGTTCGCGACACGAGTGACCTCCGCCGGATGGGGTTCCCCGTGTGGTCCCAGTACGTGTCCTGTCAGGGCACGGTCAAGGCGTCGCCCGGCTCGGTCAACGTCCCGGTGATGCTCGGCCAGCAGGTCGTGCGCCCGGGCGATGTCGTGTGTTGTGACGACGACGGGGTCGTGATCGTGGCTCGGGACGAGGCTGCCTGGGCCCTCGAGCAGTCGAACAACCGATTGGCGAAGGAGGAGGCCACCCGTCGGCGGCTCGAGGCCGGCGAGCTCGGTCTCGACATGTATGGCCTGCGAGCCAAGCTGGAGGAGCTCGGGGTCGTCTGGGTCGACCACCTCTGAACGCTCTGGGGACGAGCGAGTTCGACGGGCCCCCGACGCCGGCGATGTTCGGAACGATCACCCGACGCTAGTGTCTGGCCCCATGTCCGATGTGAGAGTTGCGGTGGCCGGCGAGGGCGCGATCGGCCAGAAACACCTGGATGGCCTCGCCCGGATAGACGGCGTCGAGGTGGCCTCCCTGGTCGGTGGTTCGGCAGAGGCGACCGAATCGCTGGCCGCGGCCCGCGGGATCGGGCACTGGACGACCGATCTCGGTGCCGCGTTGTCGCTGCCGGGCCTGGACGCAGTGATCCTGGCCACCCCCACCCCGCTGCATGCTGCGCAGGCCATGAGCGTGCTCGAAGCGGGCAAGCACGTGTTGGTCGAGATCCCGATGGCCGACAACCTGGTCGACTCCGAACGGCTGGCGGAAGCCGCCGAGCGGTCGTCCTCGGTGGCGATGGTGTGTCACACCCGTCGGTTCAACCCTTCACATCAATGGGTGCACAACCGGATCGTGAATGGAGAACTCACCCTGCAGCATCTCGTGGTCGAGACGTTCTTCTTCCGCCGGGAGAACAAGAATGCACTCGGACAACCTCGCGACTGGACCGATCATCTGCTCTGGCACCATGCCTGTCACACGGTCGATCTGTTCCAGTACCAGACCGGCCAGATCGCCGATCGGGTCTGTGCGCTCCAGGGTCCGCTACATCCCGACCTCGGTATCGCGATGGACATGAGCATTGCCATGACCGTCCCCTCGGGCGCGTTGTGTTCGCTCTCGCTGTCGTTCAACAACGACGGACCGCTGGGGACGTTCTTCCGGTACATCTGCGACAACGGCACCTACATCGCCCGCTACGACGACCTGGTGGACGGCAGGGGTGAAGTCATCGACGTGTCGAAGGTGGATGTCTCGATGGATGGCATCGAGCTCCAGGATCGAGAGTTCGTTGCTGCGATACGAGAGGGTCGAGAGCCGAACTCGTCGGTGCGACAGTGTCTCGAGGCGATGCGAACCCTCGACCGCCTCGAACGCACCCTGTGACCGGCCAGGAGGTCCGGACTAGGGCGTGTCGAAGGGGTAGAGCCGTTCGGGGTTGGTGACCAGGATCTTGTGGCGGGTGGCCTCATCGGGAGCGAACGCGGCCAGGAGGTCGACGAGGTCGCCGTCGTCGGGCATGTGACGAACATTGGGGTGTGGCCAGTCGGTGCCCCAGAGGATGCGATCGGGCGCAGCGGCGATGAGAGCGCGGGCATAGGGGATGACGTCGTCGTAGGGCGGAGGACCATCGGCCGTGAGTCGCTCGGCTCCGGAGATCTTGACCCAGGCCCGCTCGTCCGCCATCAGGCCGAGCAATGCCTGGAACGGAGCCTGGTCGAGGCCGGCCTTGGTCGGCACTCGTGCCATGTGGTCGATGATGTACGGACACGGCATGGCGTCGAGCACCTCGGCGTAGTCGGGGAGATCCTTGGCGTCGAAATGCAGCACGATGTGCCATCCCAGTGGGGCGACACGATGGACGATGCGCCAGAACTCGTCCATCGGCGGCGCTCCTCCCAGATGAGCCACGAAGTTGAATCGCGTGCCACGTACCCCGACCTCGTGCAGCGCCTCGATCTCGGCCATCGTCGCTTGATCGTCGATCATGGCGACGCCGGCGTAGCGACCGCCACCTCTGGTGATTGCATCGACCATGGCCGAGTTGTCGGTTCCATGACAGCTGGCTTGGACGAAGACGGCTCGGCTGAGTCCGAGCCGTTGCTGGAGGACCTCGAAGTCGTCGATGCCGGAGTCCGGTGGCGTATAGGCGCGGTCAGCGGCAAACGGGAACGTGGAGGCCGGGCCGAAGACGTGGCAATGGGCATCGCAGGCCTTCGGCGGCGGAGTGAACGCCGTGGGCCCATGAGGGTTGGGATGAGGCGCTGCAATGGTGGGGAGGCCGTCGGGACCGGACGACGCGGGTGCTGGGCTCATGGGATCTCCGGGAATCTCGAGGACTGGAGCTCTGGGAACGAAGCCGGGTAGGAGCTTCATCGAGGAAAGACGATGCCGTCCATCAGTTTGCGGGCGGTGCGAATGAATCCGGCGCGTTCGACCTTGGGGAGTCCGGCGCGGTCATGGCCCTCGACGGTGATCGCGGCGGTGAACGTCCCCGTCGGATGTTCGAGGGTGACCTGACCGGCTGTGAGCTCGATGCCCAGTTCGGCCAGGAGGTCGGCGGTGGGGGACGTGGGGAGCAGCGCCGCGGTGCCGACGCTCAACGCGCCCAGCACGCCGATGGCGTCGTGACACCGATGAGGAATGAAGGTGCGTGTGTTGAGATCACCACCTTGCGTGGGTGCCGACACCATCGTCAGCTTGGGGGTGGTCGCCTTGACGACGTCGCCCAGGTTCATCAGCGGCCCGGCCTCGAGCCGAATGGCTTCGAGCGTGGCCCGAAGCGCAGCGTTCGCCTCGAGCGCTGCGCACTCCTCGTGACCGCCGATGCCGACCGCATCTGCTCGCAACACGACGACCGGCATGCCGTTGTCGATCAGCGTGCAGGCCACCCCGGCGACCATGTCGACCACGTTGCCGGTGGGGAGCAGCGCGCCGCAGCTGCCACCGGCGACATCGGCGAAGTCGAGACGAATCGGCGCAGCCGTGCCGGGTACCCCGCTGATGGCGGTGTTGCCGGTGTAGACGGGGAGCCCATCGGCCACGGGGAAGGTGGCCACGGCGACCGAGTCGGTGTTCGTCATGAAGATCGACACTTGGGCGTCACCCCTCGAGGCGGGCAACGACGCCGCCAGATCGGGCAGGAGTCCACGTTCGAGGGCGAATGGTCCGATGCCGGCGAGGAGGTTCCCGCAGTTCTGACCGTCGGAGACGAGTGCTTCGTCCACCCCGACCTGAAGGAAGAGATAGTCGAGGTCGACGCCAGGACGCAGTGAACGGGAGACGACGGCGACCTTGCTGGTGAGCGGGTGGGCACCACCGACTCCATCGATCTGCCTCGGGTCGGGCGAGCCCATGATGCGCAGCAGCAGGTCGTTCCGCTCGGTCTCGTCGGACGGAAGGTCATCGGCAAGGAAGTAGGCGCCCTTGGACGAACCGCCTCGCATCAGCATGCATCGAACCCCGCCGGCCGACCTCGCCTCACCCATGATCGCGCTGCTCGTCGGTGTCGAGGTAGCGATCATCGAGGCGGAGCAACGCCTCCTGGGTGAACGAACACACCAGGCGACCTTCGGCGTCCCACACCGACGCTGTTGCCAGCCCGCGGCCATGACCGACGGTCACCGGCCGCTGCTCGACGAAGAGCCAGTCATTGAGATCGAGCGGTCGATGGAACCACATGGCGTGGTCGAGGGATACGAACATGACCCCGGGGCCGGCCCAGGTGGCGCCCCACGGAATGGCGATGTTGTCGGCCAACGACTCGTCGCTCTGGTACGCCAGGATCGAATGGTGCAGCGCCGGGTCAGGGGGCAGTACGCCGTCGGCCTTGATCCAGATTCGGATACCGCCGTCAGTTGATGGACCCGACGGCGCCCAGGGGGCATCGACGGTGCGGACATCGAGTCCGTAGTCCCGCAACGCCCACTCCTCGGGTAGCGGGAGCGGATCGAGCGAGCGCATCAGCTCGGAATAGGGCATCAGCGACTCGGGTGCCGGCAGCTCGCGGAAGTCGAGCGGCGGCGTGGCTTGGAGCTGGGGCCCGTCCTCGATGGTGGAGAACGATGCAGTGAGGTCGAACTGCAGGGGACCGGATCCTTCTCCGGCCTCGGGTTGCGAGGTGCGGACCCTGCGGGTGCAGAAACTGCGGCCATCGCGGATGCGTTCGACCTCGAGGTGAAACGGCTGGTTCGGTCGGCCACCGCGGAGGAAGTAGGCGTGCAACGAGTGCAAGCGGCGATCGGTGTCGACCGTTGCGTACGCCGCGGCCACCGCCTGACCCAGGAAATGCCCGCCGAAGGTGGCATCGACCCCATCGTTCATCGAGGCGACGCCCGTGAAGGCATCATCTTGTTCGGAGGGGGCCAGGGTGACAACGTCGACGAGTCGACGCAAACCGGGAGTCATGCGGGGAAAGCTAGTGGATCGAACCGGCGAGGGGGCAAAGCCCACGGGGCACGAGTCGTTGTCGAACTCGAGGCGAAGGCAAACCGTGCTGAGGGGTTAACGTCGAGGTCATGACCGTCAGATTTCCGGAGCCTCACGAGGTCGAGGGCTTCTGGGCGCAGGATCGCATCCACGCCCCCAGGCCCATCTCACCGCTCGCTGTCGACATGATCACCGACACGATGGCCATCGGGTTCACTCGGGCGCACGCCGAGTACGGCGCCCCGCTCGACATGTTCACCCGGCCGGTCAACCACTACCTCTTCTCCTCGATGCGTCCACCGACCGATCCCGAGGAGCTGGCGAGCCGCGCCCAGCGGTATGTCGACCTGCCGCGACGCCTGGACGAGGTCGGCCCCACCTGGGAGAGGGAATGGAAACCTCGATTGATCGAATCGGTGATGGCGGGCCGAGCAGCCGACTACCGCCCCATGACCAACGACGAGTTGTCGCTGGAGTTGGAGCGACAACGGAACCACATGATCGACCAATGGACCATCCACGGAAAGATCAATTTCGGCGTGGTTGCCGGCGCGCGCTTCGTGGATTTCTACAACGAGGTCCTCGAACCGGACGACGCCACCGAGGCGTACCAGCTGTTGCAGGGGTTCGTCACCCAGACCGTGCGCGCCAGCCAGCAGCTCTGGTCGTTGAGTCGTCAGGTGTTGGCATCGAGCGAGCTGCGCGATCTGTTCGGTGTGGCCCCGGACAGCGCTGCGGTTGTTGCTGCGTTCGACGACCCGACGTCGGGCTCTGCGATCGCGACGTTCGCCACCGCGTTCCGGTCCTTCCTCGACGAGTTCGGCTGGCGGAGCGACGCGGTCTACGACGTTGCCGATGTCACCTGGCGAGAGGATCCGTCCATCCCGCTCGATGCCCTGGCCGGCTACCTGACGTTGACCGACGAACACGATCCGAGCCTTGCCTTCGAACGGGCGGCACAGCGACGCGAGGAACTCCTGGCGGCCGCCCGGGCGAGGCTGGCCGGAGACCCCGAGCGCCTCGCCATCTTCGAACGTTATTACGAAGCCGGTCGACACAACCTGCCGCTCACCGAGGACCACGCGTTCTGGATCGATCAGAGCGGGGTCGTGAACGTTCGGAGGTTCCTGCTGCAGGTGGGTGATCGGCTGGTGCAGGATGGCTGCATCGAACGGGTGCAGGACATTTTCTTCCTCGACCGGCACGAGGTCATCGATGCTCTGCACCAGCAGACCGACCAGAGGGCGTTGGTCGCTGAGCGCACCTCCAGCTTCGCCGAGGCCGGGGCGGTCGAGGCACCCCGAACACTCGGAACCCCCTTGCCGCCGACCGAGGGCCCGCTCGACCCGTTGGTCGATGCGCTCGTCGTCCGTCTGGCCGGCCGCCGGCCGCCCGCGGTGCAGGACGACGCTGCGTCGATCCTCACCGGTCTTGCCGCTTCGCCGGGGGTGGTGACCGGTGTTGCCCGGGTGGTGAGGAGCCTGGCCGAGGCGGCCAAGCTCCAAGACGGCGACGTCCTGGTCTGTGAGATGACCCTTCCCCCGTGGGTGCCCTTGTTCGCCGTGGCGGGAGCGGTGGTGGCCGACACCGGGGGGGTGATGAGCCACTGCGCGATCGTGGCTCGCGAGTTCGGTCTGCCGGCCGTGGTCGGCACGCAGTTCGGCACCCGAACCATCAGCGACGGCATGCGGGTGACCGTCGATGGTCATCGAGGAGAGGTCCGCATCGACCGCCAGGCGATCCAAGCGGCGCCCGGGACGTGAAGTCTGCGTGCCGGTCGCACTAGCGTGCAAGCCATTCTTCCTCAGGAGGCTCGCTTCATGGGCGCCAGTCCCGATCAACCCGACCGTCCCCGGTCCGACCGTCCCACATCCGAGGAGCAGAGCGTCGGGGAACAGGTGGCGCGTCTTCGCCCGGTGACCGACCGAAGCGTCTGGACCGGAGCAGATCTCGAGGTCGACCGGTCGTGGGAGTACCTGCTCACCGATCAGCACCTCGAGGAACTCGGTCGAGCGTTGATGTCGGTATCGGATCGGCCCCTGAGCCGGATCGCCCGCGACGACTTCCACCTACCCACACTCGGGGGAGTCATCCGGTCGATCGGGAACGAGATCAGAGACGGTCGCGGATTCTCGCTGCTGCGGGGGTTGCCCGTCGATCGGTACGAGTACGAGGAGCTCGAACGTCTCTACTGGGGGCTGTGTTCCCACCTCGGCACGGGGGTCACCCAGAACAGCGATGCCTCGTTGATCCATTACGTGACCGACGGGAGACTCCGCCCGAACCAGGGTCTTCGCGGCGTCGGCAGTCCCAAGAAGTCGGGCCTCCACGTGGACCTGGCCGACTGCGTCTCCTTGCTGTGCGTCCGACAGGCCCCCGACGAACCGATGAGCTGGGTGGCCAGCTCGACCCGAGTGTTCAACGAGTTCGTCGAACGCCATCCCGAACACCTCCCGGCGCTCCTCGAGGGGTTCGAGTGGGATCGGCTCGATGAACAGGGTCCCCGGGAGACAGCGACCTCGGGCTACAAGGTGCCGGTGTTCAGCATCGCTCCGGGTGAAGGAGGTGCGGACCGGGTCTCGTGTCGATACAACCGATTCTGGATGGCGAAGGCGTTGCTGCGTGACCGCGATCGTCTGCCCGAGGGGACCTGGGCACTGTTCAATCTCTTCGACGAGATTGCCGAGTCGGTTCGCCTCGATCTGCCGTTCGAACCTGGCGACATGCAGTTCGTCAACAACTACGTGGCCTTGCACGGTCGTGACGCGCACGCCGAGGTCCCCGACGAGGACCGCAAGCGAGTGCTCATGCGAGTGTGGTTCGACTTCGACGAGGCTCGGCCGGTGGCCGATGAGGGCATCATCCGCTACGGCATCATTCGCCATGGCGCCTTGGGTTGGACAGCCGAGCAACTCAACGAGGGCCGCCACCTGGGTGCCCACGAGCGAGATCGGCACGGTGTCCCGTTGGTCCAGCCACGCACTCCGCTGATGGGTGACGCCACGCAGACCGGGGCAACGCACTGATGCTCCGTGGCCTCAACATGGATCGCCAGCTGATGATCTCCTCGTTGATCGACTACGCCGGGCGGAATCATCGATCCACCGAGGTCGTGGCGCGGACATCCGATGGCGTCGTGACCCGGAGCACCTGGGGAGACGTCAGCGATCGCGCCCGCCGGCTGGCCGGCGCCTTGGCCGCGGCCGACATCGAGCAGGGCGATCGCGTGGCCACCATTGCCTGGAATGACCATCGGCATCTCGAGGCCTACTACGCCATCACCGGTCTCGGCGCAGTCCTCCACACGGTCAATCCCCGGCTGCACGACGAACAGATTGCCTACATCCTCAACCATGCGCAGGACGTGATCGTGTTCGTCGATCCGGACTTCCTCGGCCTGGCCGAGCGCCTTGCTCCGCTGTGTCCGAAGGTTCGTCGTTGGATCACCCTCGGACCCGACTACGAAGCGTTCCTCGCATCGGCCGATCCAGTGGACGAGTGGCCGCTGCTCGACGAGTGGGCGGCAGCCACACTCTGCTACACCTCGGGCACGACCGGACACCCCAAGGGGGTTCTGCAGAGTCATCGTGCGATCGTGCTCCAGACGTGGGCCACCTGCACCGCCGACGGCCACAACGTGAACTCGGGAGAGTCGATCCTGCTCTCGGTTCCCATGTTCCACGTCAACGGGTGGGCGATCCCCTTCGCCGCCGCCATGAGTGGAGCCAAGCTGGTGCTCCCCGGCAGCGATCTGAGCCCCGAGGCAATCGTCGAGTGGATCAATGCCGAGCACGTCACCCTGTCCGCCGGTGTGCCCACCATCTGGCTCTCGATGGTGCAGCATCTGCAACGGACCAACCAGGACATCCCCACGCTCCGACGCATCGCGGTGGGCGGGTCGGCTGCTCCTCGTTCGTTGATGGACACCCTCGAGGACGACTATGGCGTGTTCGTCGCCCATGTGTGGGGGATGACCGAGATGACCCAGGGGTCGTCGGGCCGCTTCACCAATCGGGTCGAATCCCTGCCCCGCGAAGAGCAACGACGCCGCCAAGCGATGGCGGGTCGGGAGGTCTTCGGGGTCGAACTCCGGGTGGTCGATGGCGAAGGCAACGACATCGCACGCGGGACCAAGACGCCGGGCGAGTTGCTGGCCCGCGGTCCCTGGGTCGCCGGTGGGTACTTCGGTATCGAGACGCCCGATTCCCACACCGCCGACGGATGGTTGCGTACCGGCGACGTGGCCACCCTGGACGACGAGGGGTACATCACCATCGTCGATCGGGCCAAGGACGTCATCAAGAGCGGTGGCGAGTGGATCAGTTCCATCGATCTGGAGAACGCGGCGGTCGGCTGCCCGGGCGTCACCCAGGCCGCGGTGATCGGGCTGCCCCACGATCGCTGGGGCGAGCGGCCGCTGCTGCTGTGCGTGGTCGATCGACCGGTCGAGCACTCGGCGATCCTTCGGCAACTCGCGGCAGTGGTGCCGAAATGGTGGCTGCCGAACGACGTGGCGTTCGTCGAGGAGGTCCCCCTCACCGGCACCGGCAAGATCGACAAGAAGCTCCTGCGCGAACGGTTCGCCGGCCACGTCTGGAGCGACGCGGCGAACTGAGTTGCGACCTCAAATGGTCGAACCATCGAGGGCTGCGGGAGACTCCGACCATGGCCATCGATTCCTCGACCTCCGAGCCGAAACGGCTGCTGTTCAACGCCTTCTCGATGAACTGCGTCTCCCACATCCAGCACGGCCTCTGGGGCCGCGACGACACGCGCCAAACCGAGTACCTGTCACTCGAGCCGTGGCTCGACCTGGCTCGGATCCTCGAGGCGGGATGCTTCGATGCGCTGTTCCTCGCGGACGTCGTCGGGGTGTACGACAACTACAGGGGTGGGGCCGACACCTCGATCCGTGAAGCGATGCAGATTCCGGTGAACGACCCGTCGCTGCTCATTCCGGCCATGGCCACCGTCACCGAACACCTCGGGTTCGCCTTCACCAGTTCGATCCTCGCCGAGCACCCGTTCGCCTTCGCTCGCAGGGTCTCCACCCTCGACCATCTGACTCGTGGCCGAATCGCGTGGAACATCGTGACGTCGTACCTGCCCAGTGCTGCACAGAATCTCGGATTTACCGATCTCCCACTCCATGACGATCGCTACGACCGCGGCGACGACTACCTGGAGGTGGTGCGCAAGCTCTGGGAGTCGAGCTGGGAGGACGACGCCGTGGTCAAGCGGCCCGGCTGCTACGCGGAGCCGTCCAAGGTTCACAAGATCGACCACGTCGGTCCCTACTACACCGTGCCGGGACCCCACCTGTGCGAACCGTCGCCCCAGCGCACGCCCGTGCTGTTCCAGGCTGGATCCTCCGACCGGGGACGTGAGTTCGCCGCTCGGCATGCCGAGTGTGTCTTCCTGGCCGCGAATCGCAGATCGTTGCCCGACATCGTCGCCGACACCCGAAGGCGCGCCGCGTCCTACGGACGCAATCCCGATGACCTCAAGTTCTTCCTGGGGATCTCGCCGATCGTCGGAGGAACCGAGGCAGAGGCCAAATCCAAGGAAGCCGATCTGCGTGAACAGCTGTCGATCGAAGGTGGCCTGGCACACATGAGCGGTTCGGTCGGCGCCGACCTCGGGATCCTCGACCTCGACCGGCCGCTCGCCGATTTCGATTTCAACAGCATGACCGGCATCATCAAGGCGTTGGCGGACACCGCACCCGACAAGCAGTGGACGATGGGTGATCTCGCTCGTCGTCAGATGTCGGGACAGTTCATGACGGGCACTCCCGAACAACTGGCCGACCGACTGGAGGACCTGGCCAACCGTGGTGCCGATGGCTTCAACCTGGTGTACACGACGACGCCGGGGACGTTCGTCGACTTCATCGATGGTGTGGCGCCCGTGCTTCGAGCGCGGGGCCTGATGCAGAGCACGTACCGGGAGGGCACGCTGCGCGACAAGCTCTTCGGTCACCGACGTCCACGGCATCGCCTCGCCGGTGCCGGCACAGCGGCGGATTGATTCCCACAGGACCTGAGTGT
>JAHECQ010000398.1 GCA_024641625.1 Acidimicrobiales bacterium
GCCGAACAGTGGCATCAGGCACCGCCCCCCGCAGCGAGACCGGAGCCCGCTGCGGCGGACGCCACGGCGGCATCGCGGCTGGCCTGGGCGGCCGAGTGATCGGCGAAGTGAGGCATCACCTCGGCCGCGAACAAGCGCAGGCTGTCGAGGACCTGTTCCTGGGGGATGGTCTCGGCCGCGTTGAGCAGGAACTGGACACGGTCGACGCCGGTCGCTTCCCACTTCTTGAGCTCGCGAATGATCTGGTCGGGGTTGCCGACCGCAATGCCTTCGGGCGGCTCCTTGAGGTCACCGGGACTGGCGGCCTGCTTGCGGGCTCCGGCCAGAAGGCCGGCCGATGGATAGGCCCGCGTCGGATAGACCTCCTTGGCCATGTCGAGCTGGCCTGCCATGTACTGGAACTGGCCCATCATCCTGCGCCCGGTGGAGACACCGACGTCCGAGTCGTCGTGGCAGAACAGGAAGTTGATGGTGTTGAGCTGATCGTTCACGAACGCGCCGGCCGGTTCGCAGTGTTGGATACGACGGCGGTACTCCCGCACCTTGCGTTCCTGTTCGGCGAACGAGGTGAAGTTGACCCCGAGGCAGCCCATGCCCCGGTCGGCGGCATCGTCCTCGGTGCCCGGGCTCGACACTGCGACCCACAACGGCGGATGTGGGCTCTGGATCGGCTTGGGCAGTACCGCACGGGAGGGCATGGAGAAGAACTGCCCGTCATGTTCGTAACGCTCCTGGGTCCACATCTTCGGAATGGCGTGGACGAACTCGTCCCAGCTCTTCTTGGTCGTGTCGGGATCGGTTTGGAACCCACCCAGTTCGGTCCAGGTGGCGGACCGTCCGGTACCCATCTCGAGGCGACCGCCCGAGAGGATGTCGAGCACGGCGGCCCGCTCGGCGATCCGGATCGGATGATTGAACTCCGGGACGCAGGTGACGATGCCGTGCCCGACACGAATGCGTTCGGTCTGCATGGCACAGGCCGTGAGGAAGAGCTCGGGAGCCGAGCAGTGGGAGTACTCCTCCAGGAAGTGGTGTTCGACCGCCCACACTTGATCGAAGCCGAGCTGGTCAGCCAGTCGAACTTGCTCGAGCGAATTCTGGTAGACGATGCGCTCGTTCACTTCGAAGGGACGTGGAACGGACAGTTCGTAGAAGATGCCGAACTTCATGAGAGACCCCCTGGTCGATCTGGTCCGATGTTATGACGTCGACGCCGCCATGCTCAATCGGTGGCTCGAACTCACAGCGGTCCACTACCGGCGAGGGCGGCTCGAGCTTCGGCCACGATGCGAGTCACCACCTCACCTGCGCCCGGCAGGTCGTCGATGAGCACCCAGCCGGTCCCGGCGTAGAGGGGTTGGAGCTGATCGTCGCCATTCGCCCTGGCGGCGGAGAACAGGTCCGAGCCGGCGGCGGCCTGGAGCAGGCCGGGCAGGGCACGGGCACGGCGAGCGGCGGTGGCTTCGGCCCATCGATCGGTGAACTCCGAGCGCAGGAGGCGGGCCCATTGGCCGGTGAACCCATCGGAGAGCACGGTCTCGCCGATGTCCCCGACGAGACGTTGCTTCCAGACGTCGGAGGCACGCGACTCCCGCGTGGCCACGAACCGCGTGCCCAAGAGGGCGCCGTGGGCGCCCAGCGCGAGTGCAGCGGCCAGGCCGCGACCGTCGACGACCCCTCCGGCCGCCGCCACAGGAGCATCGCCGGCCAGCCGATCGACCACATGGGGAAGCAGCGTGAACAACCCGTGCCCCGACGCCGCCTCGAACGACAGCTTCTTTCCGACGCTTCGGTGCCCGCCGGCTTCACTGCCCTGGACGACGACGACGTCGGTGCCCTCGTCGACGGTGCTGCGGGCATCGTCGGGGGTGGTGACCATGGTGATGATCTTGGCGCCGACCTGGTGGAAACGCTCCACGAGCGCCGGCTCGGGCCGGCCGAGTCCGGCGGAGAACACCGGGATGCGTTCGTCGATCATCACCTCGATGGCCGCATCGACGAGATCAGCCGGCGCCGGCGGTCGATCCAGCCGAGCGGGGAGGTCGTATCGGGGTCGGAAGTCGTTGAGGACCGCCTGCATGCCGCGAACGTCGTCGTCGCCGACCAAGGCCGGATCGACCGGGGTGCGGACGTCGTCGTGGAGCCAGATGTTCACTCCGAACGGGCGATCGGTGAGGTCGCGGACCTTGGCGATGGCCGCCCGCAGGGCATCAGGCTCGAGGTTGAGTGCGGCGAGGATGCCGAGACCTCCGGCGTTGCTGACCGCAGCGACCAGCTCGGGACCGGCGACACCGCCCATGCCCGACTGCAGGATCGGGTGAACGATGCCGAGGGTGGCACACAGCGGGTTCGGGCCTCGGGAGGACTTGGTAGCTGTCACCACCGAAGCCTAGGGTCAACGGCCATGTTGAGCTGGAACATTGGCAGGGCCAAGATCACGTCCATCGTCGAGTCCGAGACCCCGACATCACCGCGGTTCATGTACAAGGACATGACCAAGGTCGAGGTGCTGCAGCGGGCCGAGAAGGCTCCATGGTTGCGGCCGCACTTCATCAGCGATGACGGCTACCTCCTGCAGAAGATCCAGTGTCTGATCGTCGAGATCGGCGACTTCAAGGTGGCTGTCGACACCTGCATCGGTAACGACAAGGAACGTACGAACGAGTTGTGGAGCCATCTGCAGGGGCCGTTCCTCGAGGACATGACCAAGGCCGGGTACCCTCCGGAGTCCATCACCCATGTGGTGTGTACCCATCTCCACGTCGATCATGTGGGGTGGAACACCAGGCTCGTCGACGGCGAGTGGGTGCCCACCTTCCCCAATGCCCGCTACCTGTTCGTCGACAGCGAATTCGATCACTGGGAGACGGCCGAGAGTCTCTTCGACGGCGAGGACGTGTTCGGCGACTCGGTGGCACCGATCGCCGCCGCCGGGTTGTCCGATCGTGTGGCCATCGACCACCGACTCAGCGACAACCTCTGCTTCCAGCCGACACCGGGGCACACGCCGGGCCACATCTCGCTCGTCATCGAGTCCGAGGGCGAAAAGGCGATCATCACCGGCGACATGACCCACAATCCTCTGCAGATCGCCGACCCCGACCTCTCGTCGATGTTCGACACCGACATGGACGCAGCGCGGACGACTCGTCGAGCAGTGTTCCCCGGTTGGGCCGATGGCAAGACGCTGATCATCGGTACCCACTTCGGCAGCCCCACGGCCGGCACCATGTCTCCCGACGGCGACGGGTACAAACTCGACGTCTGATCGAAGACATCGTCTGATCGAATACATCGTCTGATCGAATACATCGTCTGATCGAAAGAGCCTCTCTCCATGGTTTCCGATGCCGAAGATCCCGCTGCGGTACCGATCAAGCCGGCCGCCACGGTCATCCCTCTGAGAAACGGTGCCGACGGCATCGAGGTGTTGGTGCTTCGGCGCGATGACAATCTTGCCTTCCACGGTGGCTCGTGGGTCTTCCCCGGCGGAAGGGTCGATGAGGCCGACTTCGTGGCCGGGGCCACCGATGACCTCAGCGTCGCGGCCCTCCACGCCGCGGTACGCGAGGCCAAGGAGGAGGCCGATCTCGACCTCGAGGCCGAGCAACTCGTGTCGTTCTCCCACTGGACGACCCCACTGGGACGCAACCGCCGTTTCGCCACGTGGTTCTACGTGGTACACGTGCCGGGCGACGCCCGCGGCGATGTCACCATCGACGACGGTGAGATCCGGGCCTTCGAATGGCACCCGATCAGTGAGGCGATCGCCGGCTGTGAGCGGGGCGAGATCAACCTCGCGGGGCCCACGTATGTCAGCCTGCTGAAATTGTCGGCCCATGGCACGGTGGAGGAAGCCCTCAGTGTGGTGCGTCCGGCTCCTGACCCGATCTTCCTGCCGAAGTTGGTGAAGGGCAACGGCGAGACGTGGTCGCTCTACCAGGGCGACGCCGGGTACGAAAGCGCCGACCCTTCCGTGCCCGGTCCCCGACACCGCATGCAGATGCTCGACAAGGGATACCGATACATCAACGAGGTGGACTGACGAGCGCGTCCCCGCT
>JAHECQ010000399.1 GCA_024641625.1 Acidimicrobiales bacterium
ATGATCGAGGCGTGGCTCGACGAGCTTGGCATCCAGGTCGAACCGATGTCCCGCCACCAGTGGCGCGCCGGCCGCCAGGCCGCCGAGAACGTCCTCGGGCCGAGATACGACGACGTGCGTACCGCCGGGGCCGAGATGTCCCGCAATCTCGATGCGGTACGCGGGGTGCTGATCGACAGTGGTCTCACTCCGGGTTGAGAGCAGTGATCCGCCGGTCGCTCGTCGCCGGTCATGCCGCAGCCCGAACGTGCGGGCGACACACACCCACGTCGACGCCGAGCACTCATCGACGCCGAGCACTCATCGACGTCGAGAGGTCGACACCGCTAAGGTCGGCAGGCCGCCTGATGAGGAGCCGCACGCGTGGAGTCATCGCTCTCTGGACCACTGCCCCATCCCTTCTACGCCGACCACGTCCTCTATCACGCCTATGACTGGGGCACGACGCTGCCCAGCGTTCGGGCGTGGGAATTCAACGGATGGCAGGCCGAGAGCAGGTCATGGATTGACGGCTGCTACATCCACGCCGGACTCTCCCGCACCGGACCGACCTCGATCAAGGGTCCCGGCGCCGCCGAGTGGCTACAGGGCCAGGTGATCAACAGCTTCGCCAACTTCCCGGTCGGAAGCATGAAGCACGCTGTCATGTGCAACGACGCCGGGCTGATCGAAGCTCACGGAATCGTGGAACGAAAGGCCGACGACGAGTTCGAGTCCTTCGCCGGCGGCCCTCCCGGGCGGGTGAAGCCCACCAGCGTTCCCCACGACGTCGAGATCACCCGACTCGACCACTACCTGTTCCAGATCGCCGGCCCCACCGCGCTGGAGGTGTTGGAGAAGGTGACCGGGGACAACCTGCGCGACATCGGATTCCTGCGGTTCCGCGACTCGATGATCGATGGTCTCGCCACCGAGGTGGGACGGATCGGTATGACCGGCAGCCTGGCTTACGAGCTCCACGGCCCCATGGCCGACGCCCCCGCCGTCTACGACGCAGTCTTCCGCGCCGGTCAGGACCTCGGCATCCAGCGGCTCGGTTGGGGCACCTATCTCGTCAACCACGTGGAGGGCGGCTTCCCCCAGATGACGTGGACCTTCGCCCCAGCCGTCGACCTGGGGCTCCACCCCGAGGTGGCAGGGTACTGGCGCAACATCTCGGGGTCGGTCGATCCGGCCGACCACAGGGCTCGCACCCGCTCACCCGTCGAGGTCCGCTGGCACAACATGGCCCGTTTCGACCACGACTTCCCCGGTCGCGAAGCCCTACAGGCCGAAATCGACAACCCCAAACGAACCACCGTCACCCTCCGGTGGAACGCAGAGGACGTGCTGGACACCTACGGTTCGCTGCTACGAGAGGGCGAGCCGTACAAACCGATCGATTTCCCCTACTCCCCGCAACGATGGCCCATGGCCCACGCCGACCACGTCCTCCTCGACGGTCAAAGGATCGGTTGGTCGTCCAGCACCGCCTACAGCTCACGCTTTCGACAAGTCATCTCGATGGGTTGTCTCGACCTGGACGCCGCCGATATCGGCACCGAGGTCACCGTCCAGTGGGGTGACCATGGCGGACCGATCAAGGCGATCCGGGCCACTGTCGAACACTTCCCCTACCTCGATGCCGAACGCAACAGTGAGCTCGACGTCAAGGACCTCCGGCGGGCCTGAGTAATCGCTCCCGGAAGTTGCGGTGCGTTCACCGTTCGGTCATCGTGTCCCCATGCAGACCGTCGAGTACCTCGGCACCTCCGGATTGACCATCGTCGCCGACGTCGAGGGACCCGAGAACGGCAAGGTGGTGATGCTGCTGCACGGCGGTGGCCAGAACCGCCTCGCCTGGAAGGGCAGCGGCACCGCGCTCGCCGCCCGTGGGTACCGTGTCATCGCCCTCGATGCCCGCGGGCACGGCGACTCGGCATGGGATCCCTCGGCCGACTACGAGATGGAGACCCTGGCCCGGGACTTGCTCACCGTCATCGACCAGATCGGCGCCGTGCGGCCGGCCATCGTGGGCGCGTCGCTGGGCGGCATCACCGCGCTCGAGGCCCACGCGTTGGTCGACCATCGCGACATCTTCTCGGCGGTGATCCTCGTCGACATCGCACCCAAGGTCGAGAACGCAGGCTCGCGTCGGATCGTCAGCTTCATGATGGCGCACCCCGACGGCTTCGCCGACCTCGACGAGGCCGCAGCCGCCATCACCGAGTACAACCCCCATCGACCACCCCCCTCGAGCTCCGCCGGGTTGGCCAAGGTCCTCCGCCAAGGCACCGACGGGCGGTGGCGGTGGCACTGGGACCCGAACTTCATCGCTGCCCGGGGTGCGCTGATGTTGTCGGACCCCGAGGCATGGGAGGCAGAACGCCAGGAACGAGCTGATCGCCTGCACGCATCGGCCGGTGCGTTGCAGGCGCCGTTGCTTCTCATCCGCGGCCTGCTCTCCGACCTCGTCAGCGACGACACCGTCGCTGCACTGCGCGCCGCCGCCCCTCAGGCGGAGTACGTCGACGTGCGCGGTGCAGGCCACATGGTCGCCGGCGACGACAACGATGCGTTCACCCATGCGGTCGCCGACTTCCTCGACCGCCACGTCCACGCATGATCCAGTCCTGCCCTGTGGAACCGATGGAGAGGTACCTGAACGCCTTCGACGGGTGATGAGGCGGGGCACCGACTCGAGCTGCTAGAACTCGTGCAGTCAGGGCAGTGAATAGGGATGGCGCAGGGGGCACGATGGGTGAACTGGACGGCAAGGTGGCGTTGGTCACCGGTGGTGCACGAGGACAAGGCGCGGCGGAGGCTCGTCTGTTCGGTGAGCAGGGTGCGGTCGTGGTGATCTCGGACGTCCTCGACGAGGAGGGAGAACGCACTGCAGGGTCGCTCGGTTGCGACTATCTGCACCTCGATGTGACGTCCGAGGCAGAGTGGGAGGAGGTCGTGTCGAACATCGTCGAGCGCCATGGCCGCCTCGACATCCTGATGAACAACGCCGGCATCTTCCAGCCGGCCCAGATCGTCAACACGTCGACCGAGATGTGGAACCGCACGGTGGCCATCAACCAGACCGGCGTGTTCCTCGGCATGCGCACGGCCATCAAAGCCATGATCGCCGCCGGCAACGGTGGATCGATCATCAACACCTCCTCGATCGCGGGTCTCGAAGGGGGCTTCGGAGCGACGGCGTACACCGCGACGAAGTGGGCGGTCACCGGCATGACCAAGACCGTGGCGAAGGAGGTCGGTAAGCACGACATTCGAGTCAACTCGATCCACCCCGGGGTGATCGTCACCGACATGATCGCGGACATGGTGACCGGCAAGGAGGACCGAATGGCTGCCAAACAGCCGCTGCGTCGTCTGGGCACGCCCGACGACATCGCCGAAATGGCCTTGTTCCTCGCCAGTGATCGTTCGAGCTACTGCACCGGGCAGGCGTTCACTGTCGATGGGGGAGTCCATGGCTGACCTGCCTTCGCCCGACCTGCCCGATCGTGTGCTGCCCTATCCCATGGTCGACGCCGACCAGCATTTCTATGAGCCCGACGACTGTTTCAGTCGGTTCATCGAACCCGCCTTTCGGGAGCGCACCGTCGAACTCATCTCGATCGACGGCAAGCCGGCTCGGCCCTTCATCGGCGGGCGGCCCTGTGGGTTCTTCAAAGCCAGCCCGTGCGCCGCCATCGCCAGGCCGGGGGCCATGCTCGAATACTTCAAGAGTGGTGGCGGCACCGGTGACGTCTTGGGGTTCGGCGGTGTCATCAGCGCCGAAGACCTTCCCGAATCGCGGGACAAGACGATACGGCTGTCTCATCTCGACGGGCAGAACGTCGAGGCGGTGGTCCTGCTGCCGACGTTGGCCGTGGGTATCGAATACGAATTGGGCGTCGACGATCCCGAAGCACTCGGTCCCAACCTGTCCGCGTTCAACCGCTGGCTGGCCGAGGACTGGGGATTCGGTGCCGATGGTCGACTATTCGGGGTCCCCCTCCTCTCGTTGCACGATCTCGCCTGGGCGCTGGTCGAGCTTGATCGGGTCATCGACCAGGGAGCTCG
>JAHECQ010000400.1 GCA_024641625.1 Acidimicrobiales bacterium
CAGACAGCGAGGCGTCGTCAGGTGACCCCGACAGCGACACCGTGCGCGTTGTTGGGCAGTTCCCGTGCGAGGACCCGACCGCCGACAATTTCCTCCAAGTCACCCTCGACTCCCAGCCGTGTGTAGCGGACCAAACCGAACAATGCTCCATCGTTGGAGATGGTCGAACCGGGTTGATCCGCAGCAGCTCGCAACTCGAATGGTCCAGCCTCGACGACGCCGTCCTCAAGGCAAACATCGGCGGACAGATCGTGGAGGTAGTCGGGACCGTCACGGTGTCAGGCGCACTCGCCGATTTCGCCGGCTTGATGCCCGACGGCCGGGCGATCACCGCGTCAGTCAATTGCAGCCGCGGCCCGTGAGCCCTTGAAACCCGCGGAGACTGCGTGCCGCCCGCAGCTCAGCGACACCAACCCCAGCTGCGCCAACACCGCGTCGTCAGCCGCCTGAGGCGCAGGCATCCTTGAAGTCCTTCATCTGAGCGAGGGCCCGCTGCTGGCCGCGCGAGAACACGCCGGCCCAACGTTGGATCTCCCGCTGTGCGTCGGCCCAGGTGAAGCCGCCCCCCAGATTGCGGCTGCCACCTGAGCGGTCGGGACCGGTCCGCTCCAGTGTGAACCGGTGCCTGGCCGGCACCCAGACACCGTTGCGGCACACCTCGATTTCGGTGCACGTGAGCGCGAACGGCGCCGCCCGCCACTGGATCGTCAGCTCGACGTCGGGTAGTCGGCGCTCCTGCCACTCGGGCACCGCCTTGACGATGGCGCCGGCAACCTGTGCCGCCAACTCGATCGCATTCGCCGCGGCCTCAGCCGGGTTCGACGGGATAGGGATGCCCGATACTGCACTACCGACCGAGGTGCCGGCTTCCACAGCTCCCCCGATCGTGAAATCGTGCACCAGCTTGGCGTTGGGTGCGAGCCCAAAGAGACGGCCGAGTGCCTGTGCTCCGATCTCGACCTGTTTGAGCTCTGCTGCGATGTCCCGACCGCGATCGGCCGCCACATGCGCGTCGCCGCCGAGGATGATCGGTCGGAAGTCGACGGGCACGTTCACGTTGATGGACTTCGAGCCGGCCTCGCGCTCGCAGCCGTCCTCGCAAGGCGGTTCCTGCTCGGACCCGCCCCCGGTGGCCGGCCCACCGGGGCCCATCGGACCGGGGTCCCCACCGGAGGTCCCGCCACCGGAAGTTTCGCCGCCATCTCCGCCCGGCTCGACCTTCGGGGGGACCGGCTTGTCGAGACATTCCTCTAGAGCTCGACGCGCCGCCTCGGCGGCCGCACACTTCTGCACGCGGTCGGCTTGGGCTTGGGCCAATTCGGCGTCGGCTCGCCCGAAGTCTGCTTGTCGCTGTTGACGCTGCTGTTCGAGCTGGTCGTGTCGGGTCTTCTCGCCCGGGTACCGGTTGCGATACTCGTCGCGGAACTCCTGGGAGGGTCCGTCCCTCCACTCGTGCTCGACCTGCTGGGCGCTGAGCTGACCGTCCTTGTACTTGCCCCACACGGCGCGTGCCCAGGCCCGACCGGCCGCGGTGTCGAGGCCATCGATGCGTGACCCGGGCACGTTCGAGTCCTCGATCCAGGAGTCGCGCGGGTCGTTTTCGGAACATGCGGGCGGGTAGGACTCGCAGTGCTCGTCGAGGTCGTCTTCAGCATCGTGGAGATCCTGCTGGGCTTGATCGCGCTCGGCTTGGACGCGCTGCTCGGCTGCTCGGGCGTCCTCGCAAGCCTTTCGAGCCGCGAGCCAGGCCCGCAGCTCGTCGTCACAATTCTTCTTACGGGCGAGTAGAAACAGGCCGAGGCCCATGAGGATCAGTCCGCCGACGATCGGGCCCAGCCAGATCCAGCCACCGCCCCCTTCGTTCGATTCGGCGTCGGTCGGTTCCGCCGTCGGCGACACGGTTGGCTCGGGCGCGGTGGTTGCGGTGGGCTCGGGTGTCGCTGTCGCCGTGGGCTCGGCAACAGTGGGCTCGGGAACGGGCGTTGCCGTGGGTGACGGCGTTTCTGAAATCAACACGAGGCGCCACACGATCGGACATCCGCCGGGGAGCTCTCCACCGGCGCCGAAAGACAGCTGACCCTCGATCGTGCCAGGTTGGATGATGTCGCCATCGAGGCTCACGGTTACGCCGCCGAAGCCGGCGACGGTCCCAGTGCCGGTACCGACCACGCTTCCGTCGGATCCGACGGCTGCGTCGATCTCGACCCACGGCGGGTCACCACTAATCAGCAGATCCCCGCTCGGACCGACCACGATGGTGACCGTCGGCGGGAGGTCCGCGATGAAACGGTCGTGGCCGCAGTCGTCTTCGACCACGTCGAACTCGAGCAAATACGTTCCCGCAGGCAGGCTCGGGTTGGTCTGGGCCGCCCCAGGACGCGCCGAGACCAACACCACCAAGGCGACGAGACCGAAGGTCACTCGTCGAGTCACATCTACCCTCCCGCGCCAATTCCCCGACGGCCACCCATGACCCTAACGGAAGCCAGAGCGGCGGGCTGTGAGTCGTCCCGGTTGGTTCTTGGACCCACCACTACGGTTGGGTCATGGTGCACAACCGTTCAAAGTCGTTCGCGCTCGGTCTGATCGTGCTGGGCGCCCTGTTGGCTGTCGTCGGCCTGATCGGCTTCTTGACGGCGAGAGGCGACGAGGGTGCGCCTACCTCGGGCGCTGTTGCGGCGACCTCCGTTCCGACGGCTTCGAGTGACGCCACCGCGACACCCGATATAGCCGACGCCTCCGCCGCCAGGGTCCCGACCGCGTCAGCTACCGCTCCGGTTCGACAAGTCACTCCCACGGTCGACGCGCCGAACGCGACCGAGGAACCGAGTCCGACAACGCACGCGATCATGAGCCGCGAGCAGTTGGACGAGTTTGTTGCCCGATTCGTTGCGGCGATCGCTGACGGCGACGTCGACTTTCTGGTCTCGCGGCTGCATCCGATGATCATCGCCACCTTCGACGAGCCCACGTGTCGGGCGACCGTGACCGACCAGATCCTCCTGTTCGAGAACTTCACGGTCGGTGAGCCACTGACCGGACCCAACGCGGAGACCTACACCCTCGCCGATGGCACAACGGCCGTAGCCGAGGTGTACTCAGCCCCGATCAGCTTCGACTTCCAGGCTCGATCATTCGACAACGCCGGCACCTGGGGGCTCGTCGACGGTGAGGTGCACTGGTTCCTGGCGTGTCGGTGACGGCGACCTCGGTCGACGGCGGTCACGCAGGGGAATCGTCTCGACTCACCGAGACCAGGCGAGGTCGCTGTCGCCGACGCCTTTGGTGACGAGCTCGTCGAGCGTGGCTTGCGCATCGGATCGGCTGATCAACGACACATGGCGTATCCGATGGCCATGCCCTCAGAGCGCCTCGGACCGACTGCCGGGACTGTGATTGGTGCCCCCTACCCCTTGTCCCAGCCTGGGCGGCGCGTGGCCCCGGTGTTGATCCGGGCCATCATCTCGTCGTCGAAGTCGCGGCCGAACGAGCGGTAGAGCCCCTCGGCCTGACGGTGCGGCAGGACCACCCGCTCGCCGGCGGGAACACTTCGACCACGGCAACCGGCGTGTCACGGAGCTGCCATCGCAGCGACAACGTGAAGCTGTGCAACCCTGCCTTGGTCGTGGAGTAGAGCGGGTTCGCCTCGAGGGGCAGCAGCCCCGCAGGCGAAGAGATCATCGCGATCGTCGCGGGCTCGGAGGTGTGGCCGGTCTCGAGCCGCCACTGGAGGAACATGCGGGTGAGCTCGATTCCGGACAGAGGTTCGGGGCGTGCCGAATGTTTTTGGGCCGCGAGAAGAAAGAGTCCGGGTCAGCGGCCAGGCTCGCCAGGCGGGTCATTTGCTCACGCGGAGGACGTCTGCATTCGGCTTCCTGGGCTGCGCTTCATGGCTGGGCGTGCCTCACCTTGATTCGGGCGTTTGTTGGGGCCAGGGTCGCTGTTCGCCACCGGCCGGTTCCTCGAGTCAGCCGACCGTTGGTACAAGATCTCGATCCAGTATCTCGATGCCGCGACGAGCCGGACGGGTGACGAGGAGTTCAGCCTGATTGT
>JAHECQ010000401.1 GCA_024641625.1 Acidimicrobiales bacterium
GAAGCGTTCGCTCGAATTTCGGAGGGAGGGCGGGGCTACGTAGGCTTGCAGGATGTACATCAACGGAGCTTGGGTCGATGCCCAATCAGGTGAGACGTTCGAAGTGACCAACCCCGCCAACGGTGAGGTCATCGGCCACATGCCGGCCGGCGGTGCGCCCGACGCCGAGGCTGCCGTCGAGGCAGCGCACCAGGCATTCAAGACGTGGTCCAACACCACCGCCTACCAGCGGGCCGACCTGCTCTACCGGGCGTGGCAGCTGATGACCGAACGGGCAGGCGACCTGGCCCAACTCATGACGACCGAGCAGGGAAAGCCCCTTCGAGCCAGCCGGAACGAGGTGAACTACGGCGCCGACTTCCTCCGCTGGTATGCCGAGGAAGCCAAACGGGTGGCCGGCGAATGGTTGCCGTCCTCCAGGGCCGATCAGCGCTTCTTGGTGTTGAAGCAGCCGGTAGGCGTCGTCGCGGCCATCACGCCATGGAACTATCCGATCTCCATGCTCACCCGGAAGATGGGCCCCGCCTTGGCGGCCGGGTGCACGCTGGTGTTGAAGGCAGCCGAGGCCACGCCCTTGTGCGCCAAGGCCATCTTCGAGATCTTCCATGACGCCGGCTTCCCCCCAGGTGTGGTCAACCTGGTCACGGCCCTGGACCCCAAGCCGATCGGCGAGGTGTTCACTTCCGACCCACGTGTCGCCAAACTCACCTTCACCGGTTCGACCGCCGTGGGAAGCATGCTGGCCGGTCAGGCCGCAGGGAACCTCAAGCGAGTGTCGGTCGAACTGGGCGGCCATGCGCCGTTCATCGTGTTCCCCGACGCCGATCCCGTCCATGCCGCCAAGGGGGCGGCGGCGCTCAAGTTCCTCAACTCGGGGCAGGCGTGCATCAGCCCGAACCGTCTCTACGTCCATACCTCCGGTGCCGACGCCTTCATCGCCACGCTCACCGAGCGAGTCGGCAAGGTGAAGGCCGGCAACGGTATGAGCGAGGGAGTCGGTGTGGGCCCTCTCGTCAACGAAGCCGCGGTGGCCAAGGTCGCTCGTCAGGTCGATGATGCCCGCGACAAGGGCGCAGCCATCCCCGTCGGCGGTAGCCGCCTGAGTGACGGTGACTTCGCCGCAGGCCACTTCTACGCGCCGACATTGGTCACCGGGGTCACCGACGACATGGTCATCTACCGCGAGGAGACCTTCGGACCGGTTGCCCCGGTCATCGTCTACGACGACGTCGACTCGGTGCTCGACCAGGCGAACGACACCCACTACGGGCTCGCCGCCTACGTCTACACCCAGAACATCAACACCGCCTTTCGCGCCTTCGAAGGACTTCGCTTCGGCATCGTCGGCATCAACGACGTCAATCCGACGTCGGCGTCGGCCCCCTTCGGCGGCATGGGCGATTCGGGCCTCGGACGTGAAGGCGGTCATGAAGGCATCGCGGAGTATCTGGAAGTGAAACTGGGAGGGTTCTCGATCTGACCACACCAGTGCCCCCTCGTCGCGTCGTCGTGCTCACCAATCCACACGCCCGTCAGGGCCGTGGCGCAGGTTTTTCCGAGCGAATCGTGGCTGAACTCGAAGCGATGAACGTCGAGGTCGAGCCAGTGCATCCGGAATCGATCGAACAGATCGCACCGTCGCTGACCGCTGCGGTGTCGCGAGGAGCAGATCGCGTGGTCCTGGCCGGCGGAGACGGTCTCCTCCACCGGGCACTGCCGACGTTGAGCGCCCTGTCGGTCGACATCGGTCTGGTTCCCGTCGGGACCGGCAACGATTTCGCCCGCGCGCTCGGCCTCGGATCGGGCATCAAGCATCGCCGCCGTCGGTCGTTGCGTGATGCGTTGCGTCGCGCCCTGGGGCCGACCAGGCTCATCGATCTCCTGGATGTGTCCGGTCGGACGGTCGCTTCGGTGGCCACCGCCGGGTTCTCCGGAAGCGTCAACCGAACTGCCAACGAGATGCGCCTCCCGCTGGGCGCACAGAAGTACACGCTGGCCACCCTGCTCGAGTCCACCCGTCTCCGACCGATGCCCATGCGGATGCTGCTCGATGACGCCGAGTTGATCGAACGGGAGGTGGCATTCGTGGCCATCGCCAACACCCGATTCTTCGGCGGAGGGATGGCCATCTGCCCCGACGCAGACCCGACCGATGGTTGTCTCGACATCGTCATCGTCGATCCTCTGCCGGCGGCCAAGCTGCTGCTCTTATTGCCCCTGGTCTTCAGCGGTCGTCACGTGCGACACCCTGCCGTCAGCGTCCACCGAGCCCAACACGTCGATGTCGCCGTTGGCCAACCGTTCTGGGGAGACGGGGAACCGCTCGAAATTCGCGAGGGCACCATCCGCTGTCTCCCCGACGCGGCGAAGATCGCCGGCTGTGCAGTCCCTGTGCCGGCTCTAAGGTGTGACGGTGAGTGACACCGGAGAGGGCTCCAGTCCTACGCCTCCCCAGTATCCCGGATCGCCGAGTTCCCCCGGCGCCGGGCCTTCGGGGCCGTCGCCTTCGTCCGGCGTCACCACGGGCCCGGCGCCGAAACGCTCGGCCGACCGTGGTCGTTTGCTCGTTCTCGGTTCCCTGTTGGCCGCGGTTGTCGCCCTGGCCATCGTTGCCGCCTACCTGGTCGGACGCGGCGAGAACGGCGATGACGCCACCCCTCCCACGACGCAAGCGATCGGCACGGAGCCGACCTCCGGCACCATCGACGACAGCCCGACCTCGGACACGTCCGACGTGTCCGACCCACTTCCGACGGTCGCCGACCTGGCTCGTTCGACGGTGATGCTGGTGATGGTCGACACTGCCGGCGACCCACTGTGTTCGGGGTCGGGCACGATCGTCGACACCGACGGCACTATTCTCACCAACGCGCACGTGGTGCTGAACGATGACTCGTGTCCCTACGTGGCGGTGCGGGTCGCGGTCACCGATGATGCGGACGTGCCGCCGACCGTTCTCTACGAGGCCGACCTTCTGGTCATCGACGAGTTCTTGGATCTCGCCGTCGTGCGCATCGCCAGAGATCTCGACGGTTCCGTCGTCGAGGACGTCTTCACCCCCACCAGGATCGGCGACAGCGACAGCGTGCAGATCGGCGACAGCCTCCGCATCCTCGGCTACCCGGCCATCGGCGGTGCGACCATCACCTTCACGGTGGGCACGGTGAGCGGATTCACCTCCCAGGCCGGCGAGGGCGAGCGATCCTGGATCAAGACCGATGCCACCATCGCCGGTGGCAACAGCGGCGGCACCGCAGTGAACGATGCCGGCGAACTGATCGGCATTCCCACCCAGGGAGGGGCCGACGACGACAGCCCCGTGGTCGACTGCCGTGTGCTCACCGACACCAATGGCGACGGCGTGACCGATGAGAACGATCAATGCGTGCCCTTCGGCGGCTTCCTCAACGGGATCCGCCCCGTGAATCTGGCGGCCGAAGTGCTCATCGAGGCAAGGACGGCTTCGCCGCTGCCGATCGAGTGGCAATCATCGACCCCCGATGCCGATCTCTCCGACGCCTACTTCTACCATCCGAGATTCAGCATCGGTGTCCCTACCGACGACACCTCGGCCACAACCGACTTCGTACTCACGGCCGGCGCGGGCGAGACCGAACTGTGCTTCTGGTTCGATTGGTACGGCATGCCCGTGGGTGCGGTTTGGGATGCGACCTGGCTGGTCGATGGCGAGGTGGTCGAGGCCTACAGTTTCTTCGGCGAGATCTGGCAGTCGGATCCCGACGGCCTCGACTACTGGGTGTGCGCCACCAACGAGGACGGCTTCGTGGCCGGCCTCTACGAGATCGCGTTCCAGGTCGAGGGCGAGACGATGTTCATCGAAGGCCTGGAGGTGACCCTGACTCCGGTGGCCATCCATGTGATCACGATCGTCAACGACACCGACGTCGAAGGCTGTTACCTGATGGTCAATCCGGCATCGTCCTCCGATGTCGGTCTCGATGTGTTGGCCTCGGACGAGTTCCTCCCTGCCGGGGCCAGCGTCGACATCGAGGTACCCGAAGGTGAACAGGCGATCTACGCCTATGACTGCGA
>JAHECQ010000402.1 GCA_024641625.1 Acidimicrobiales bacterium
TCCCTCGGCCAGAGGGTCGATCCTCAGCCGATCGCAGCAACGATCGCGTTGTTCAGCGCCCGATGCAGGAGCAGGCCGGCCTCGCGATCGGTCCGGGCGATGAACACACGGACGCCGCGTGGAACCAGGTCGACCCTCTCCCGGTGGTCGACCCAGTCGTCGCACTCGAGGTGATGCGCGCGTGTCAGTGCTCCCAGGTCGGTGCCGTGGGGAGTGCCGAAGAGCAACTCGAACTGGTCGTGGGCCAGGAGATCGTGTTGTGGCAGGAAGCCGAAGATTCCTCCGCCGTCGTTGTCGAGCACGACGATGGTGAGATCGATCGGCCGCCTGGCGAGGTCGATCAACGCCGTCGAGTCGTGGAGGAAGGCAACATCGCCAACGAGGCACGCGGTGGGGACCCCGGTCGACGCGATCCCGATGGCGGTGGCGATCGTGCCGTCGATGCCATTGGCGCCTCGGTTCGCATAGACCTCCAGATCGCTCCGGTTGGCGCCGAACCACTCGATCTCGCGGACTGCCATCGAGGATGCCGCCACCAGCGCTGCCCCCCTGGGCAGCGCAGCGATGACGGCTCGCGCAATCGCCGGGTCGTTGGGTGCGGAATCCTCGTCGAGCACGGTCTCGATGGCCGCATCGGCCCTCGCGTCGGCTTCCTGCCATTGCCCTCCGGCGTCCGAGGCCAGGTGGTCGGAGGGGATGATGGCGAGCATCGCCGCAGCCAGATCCTTCTCGGGAAGGGTCAGCGAGGCCGCCCGATCAGGGTCGAGCCATCGGCTGTCGGGTGCACCGACGATCAGCGGCGCTCCCGAACGGGCCAGCCAGAGGCCC
The DNA here is from genome assembly GCA_024641625.1 of Acidimicrobiales bacterium. Lineage (GTDB taxonomy): Bacteria > Actinomycetota > Acidimicrobiia > Acidimicrobiales > SZUA-35 > JAHECQ01. The sequence continues at coordinate 829 of JAHECQ010000402.1, forward strand.
AGGATCTTGCTGGCGAGCGGCTCGCCGAAGCGAATGATCAGTTCAGGCGAGTGTGCTGCGGCAAAACCGTGGTGTCGAAGGAGACCATCGAAGTGGGCGACGGCCACGCCTGGTTCCCGACAGCCCGAACGGTGATCGGCGAGCAGCGGCCAGCCGAGCCGTCGCGCCAGAGCGATGACGCGTGCGGGATCGCTCACTCCGCCACCGGCGACGATGACGCCGCGGGATCGGGTGAGATCCGGGAGGCCTTCGAGACCTGGCGCGCCGTCTCGACGATCGGCGGGAGTGACGAGATCGTGCCAAGGGCGACCATCGGGGCGACCCGGGGGGAGATCTCCCGGGATACCGGCCAGCGGGTCACGGAAGCTGAGGTTGAGGTGAACCGGTCCCGGGCGATTCCGCCCCACGCCGCCGAGGGCCTCGACGACGGCACGGCTTCCCCACGACCGCCACGTCGGGAGTCGAGCGTGATCGGGGACGCCGGGTTGGGCAAACCATCGCACGTGTCCGCCGAAGAGGTTGGTCTGATCGATGGTCTGGGCCGCACCGACATCCCACAGCTCCGGAGGGCGGTCAGCGGTGACCACGATCAGGGGAATGGCCGACAAGGAGGCCTCGATGACAGCTGCATAGAAGTGCGAGCCGGCGGTGCCGCTCGAGCAGAGCGCGATGGCGGGGCGGCCGCTGCGCAAGGCCCACCCCAGTGCTGCGAAACCTGCGGCGCGTTCGTCGTGGAAGACGGAGACCGTCGTCTCGGGATGCGTGGCCAACGCCACCGCGAGGGGGGTCGACCTCGAGCCGGGTGCCACGAAGGCGGCGGTGGCACCCGAGCGCACCCATTCGTCGACCAAGGTGGCGCAGAAGGTGGCGGCTGAGGTCGGCGCAAGGGTTGGGCCGGGTCCACCGGACGAGTCGCTGTCGAAGGACATGCGACAAGGCAACCATGTCGATGGTCGAGAACCACGCATCGACAGCGAACAATGTGCCCGGACGCCGTGGCCTTCGTCGGTTGCCGGCGCCGACTCATGCCTGAATGCCGACAACCCGCCGGTGGTCCATCGCAACCCGTGTCGCGGCTGACATCCTGGGAGCATGACGGTGGGTTCTGGATCCGAGGTGCAGGTACCGCTGGCCCACACGGTCCTCGGAGGTGGAATCGCAGGTGCCCGACGTCTGGTGTTGTGCCACGGATTCACCCAGAACGCCGACTGCTGGGGCGCGTTCGCCTCCGACCTGTCGCTCGATCACGAGGTGGTCCTGGTCGATGCGCCGGGTCACGGCCGGTCGGGACACGATTCGGCCGACCTCGATCGAGCGGCCTCGTTGAGCGGCGCGGTGGGCCGCCGGGCGGTCTACGTCGGGTACTCGATGGGCGGGCGCATGGCCCTGCATCTGGCGCTTGCGCAACCGCATCTGGTCGAAGGTCTGCTGTTGATCGGGGCAACTGCGGGCATCGACGACGCTGACGAGCGCAACCGGCGTCGTCACGCCGACGATGCGTTGGCCGATCGTCTCATCGAGCTCGGTCTCGAGGCCTTCCTGGACCGCTGGTTGGCCGGGCCACTGTTCTCGTCCCTGCCGGCCTCGGCGGCGGCTCGTGACGCCCGCCTCACCAATCGGGTCGATGGTCTCGCAGCGAGTCTTCGGTCGGTCGGTACCGGAACACAACGGCCGCTGTGGGCCGAGCTCTGCGAGCTGGCGATGCCGGTGACGATCGTGGCCGGCGAAGGGGATGCAAAGTTCACTGCGCTGGGTCGCCGACTGGCCGCGGCCATCGGCGACAATGCAGTGCTCGAGATCCTTCCCGGTGGCCATGCGGTTCATCTCGAATCGCCGGTCGAGGTGGCGACCGCCGTTCGCCGTCTGGTCGCCCGGGTCGATGCTCGAAGTTAGCGACTCAATTCGGTGCGAGCGATGGTGAAACGCTCGAGCAGATCGAGATCGGGATCGGGGGCGATGCCCGGGCCGGATGGAATGGCGATGGCACCGGCACCGGCACCGGATCTCACGAACTCGAGGTCGGGCCACGGGTCGGCGGCGAGCCATCGTCGGGCGGGCGAGAGATCGCCGGTCAGGGTGAACCCGTCGAGCCCGGCGAACGCGGCCAGAGCATGGCGGCCGAGGCCGCATTCGAGCATGCCGCCGGCGGTCAGGCCGACCCCGTTCGCGATGGCCCAATCGTGGATGACGCGAGCTGCGACCAGCCCGCCGACGCGCGCCGGCTTCAGCGAGATCGCCGTCAGGGCCCCCAGGTGGTGGAGGCGGCGGGCGTCATCGAGGGTGACCACGCTCTCGTCGCCGACAACGCAGACCCCGGCATCCACCAGGGTCTGCGAACTGACGACGTCCTCGGGGTGGAAGGGCTGTTCGATGACGTCGATCCCGAGCTCGGCGAGGGCGATCATGGTCCGAAGGCCCTCCGGTGGATAGGAACCGTTGGCGTCGAGGTGCAGTTCGAGCTCGGGATGTCGACGCTGGATGGCGCGGACCTCGGTGACGTCATGTCCCGGTTCGATCTTGAGCTTGATGCGTCCGAACCCCGCCCCCACGAGCTGGTCGACCCGAGGGATCAGTTCGTCGATGGCGGCCAATCCCACGGCAACACCAGCAGGCACCCACTGTCGGTCGACGCCGAGCCGGTCGGCCAGGCTCTGTCGTCGGGACCTGAGATCGACGTCGGTCGCCGCCATCTCGACCCCGGCTGCTGCCATCGGCGCGGTGGTCCGCAGGCGGGCGGGTTCTGCGAGCGTTCCGAGATCGAGCGAGGCGAGCAGGTCGAAGGCACCCCGGGCCCACTCGCCGGAGTAGGTCGGCCTGTTCAACGCTGAACACTCGCCCCAGCCGGTGACACCCTCGGTGTTCTCGACCCGGATGATCACGAGTTCCCTCCCCATCCCGGGAGAGCGGTCGTGGCCGGCGGCCAAGGATTCCAGTGTCGGTAGGCGCACCAGGCGCAGCTCCGCCCAGGCGATGGTCGAAGGCGGAGGTGCCGAACTCATTGACCCGAAGGGTAGGGCTCGGTGGCGATGGGCTGGGCACTGGGACGGCCGGTTGCCGGGGAGGGGGACGGTGAGGCTAGAGTCCGACTCGTCCGGAACCGAAAACTCGGACACCGTCCTCTGCAGCGAAACCGGTGTGACTCCGGTGCTGTCCCGCAACTGTGAGGCGGTCGGTCGAGCCGGTCTGCCCATGGGCAGCCGTGCTCGATTGCCCCGCCGAGCCAGG
>JAHECQ010000403.1 GCA_024641625.1 Acidimicrobiales bacterium
GCGGTGTTGGTGAAGCTCACCGAGGCGGGTTGCGGGATGTCCCCGTCCAGATCGCTGATCCGAACGATTCCCGGCGCCCCATCGTCAAAGATGACGGTGTCCCCGTTGAAGAAAAAGGCATCGGTGGCGTTGGTCCAGTTGGCGTCCAGGCCACCCACTTCCCAGAAACCGCTGGCGGCGCCGGTCCAAGTGCTGGTCTGCGGGGCACCGACGGTGACCTCGATGGTCTGGGCATTCTCCGAGACCACCTTCCGTCCCGGAATGTCGAACGCATCCTCCAATAGGAAGCCGCTGCTGTTGGTCAGCGTGCCGCTGTAGCTGACGAGCGGAATGGTCGACCCGGGGGTGGGAATGCTGTCGAAGACCACGCCGGTGAGCCCTTCGAGCGCCAAATTGCCAACGCTGAGCGCCGTACCCGTTGCGGGGTCGATTGCCAGAGTCGCTCCCGTGCCGAGAATGCTGCCGAGTTGGAGATCACCGGTGATGACACCTTCGCCTCCAATCGTTCCGGCGTCTTCCACCACCATCGAACCGCCAAGGGTGCTGCTCAACGCAAGATCAAAGCGGCCGCCGGCGACCGTCAGGGTGTCCGTGAAGCCGCTGCCGTCGCCGGCATAGCTCAGCCTGCCTGCACCGGTCTTCTTCAGGGCCGAAGCTCCGGCAAGCGCCGAGGAAATCGCGGCGTCCTGGTTCGCCACGATGGTTTCGCCGATCGTGAGCGTGCTGCCGGTGATGTCGTATCCCGCCAAGTCGAAGGTAAGGGCCGCGGCCACGATCGGTTCGCCCAGGGTTACTGTGCCGCCGGCATCGCCACTGAAGACCGCGCCAGAGCCCTGGGACCAGGCAAGGTCGGCACCACCGGTCGGAGCACTGTCCCAGTTCGCAGTGATTCCAACGTCCCAGGCACCGGGGCCTCCGTTGGCGTCACCATCGAGGTCGGTCCCGTCCCAGTACAGCGGCGGACGCTCGATCGCAACCGCATCAACAACGATGAAATTGGCAGCGGTGCTGGACAGAACAACCGTGATGACGCCATCGCCATCTTCCGTGATTTGGCCGAGCAGCTGGAACTTCTTGTCGTCACCGACGAAAGGATCGGTGATAAGAAGGTCGGGAGCGACCGCCAACTTGTGATCGACGCCCACCGCACCGAGACCATCACTGACGGTGTATGTCGCCGGACCGGTGTTGCCTTGCCCGTTTTGTGCCCAGGTCGCATACACGTTGTAGGTTTCGCCAGCCACAACCCCCAACGCCGTGGTGAACGTGTAGGTGGCGCTGGCAACCCCGGGAGTGTTGGTGTCGAACGTCGGACCTCCACCATTGTAGGCGGCGGTCTGGTTGAAATACTGCGGGCCAGCCCCCCAGGGGCCGTTGTCGTGTCCGCTCAACGAGACGGTGGTCACGTCGGGGCCGGCGATCGTGTCGCGGTCCCCGTCATCATCAATCACAATGGGTGCCCCCATCGTCGGCAGGGCGATGCCGAGCACGCCCCCCAGTAGTAGTGTGAATGGATTTTTTTTCCTCATGGGTCTGGAAGGATCGTCTTCCCGGTTTCCAGCAGAATGCACATCGCCCGCTTTCATGGGAATGGACATTTGCTATTATTTCTTGTGGATTTCAGCCTGCGGAGGTGATCCGCCCATCAGGCGCATCCGCACCGTGTCGCTGAACCCGGAAGTGATTCGGGAACTCCGGCCGTAGTTCCCCCAACCGAGGTCGTACGCCCACTGGCGGTTGATGTTGAGCCGCAGGCGGGGGTTGGCGGCCGGGGCCGGAGGCACTGCCGAGAACCCGTCGATCAACACGTAGCCGTCGTCCGCCGACGGGTTCTTGTCCCCCCGCACCACGATCTTGAGCGTGTGCGGACCGTCGGTCAGACCGTCGGCTTCAAACAGGACCTGCTGGTGCTGCTTGGACGGTGCGTAGGCGTCGATCGCCTCCGCGACCCGGACGCCGTCGAGATGGACATCCGCCCTGCCGAGATTGTGGTTCTTCGCGCTGATCCAGCGCACCGAGGTGCCGGTGAACGCATACTCGACGAAGGCCCCGCGAGCATTCGAATACGTTTCGGTGCCGGCGTGGTCGTTGCCGTCCCCATACTGCGTCCAGGCACCGGTGTAGCTGAGAGCGGGATCACGGTCATCGATGACCCCGAGATGAACCGGCGCCCACTCGATCCGCACCGCATGCGACGCGCCGTCCGACTCGACCCGCACCCGGCGCCCCGTGGCCGCGTTCACGGCGGAGAGGTGACGGATGTTCTCCTTCGCGCCGCGGAAGTCGTTGGTCATGCCATAGCCCGCATGCTCCGGTCCGTGTTGGTGGAACTCCTTCATGTCGAGCGCCCACGGCCAGGCGGGTTCCGCGCGATAGGCCTGCTCCGGCCCCGGCCGGCGTTTCGCGGCAGTGCCCCGGTTCCGGCCGATGTGGTCGGCGGGATACACTGAGTAGAGCCCCTTGCGATCCCATTCCAGGCCATCGATGGCATCCACAAGCTCGTAAGCTACCCCGACCTCGGAGTAGGCGGCGGCATCCGCGGGAGGATCGGTGATGGTCCAGGTGGTCTCGATGAGACCCGCTCCATCAATCCGCAGAGTGTATCCGACCCCGATGCTACCGTGGACTCCCATGATTTCGACCATCACCACCGGTTGCTCGGTGCGGGCCGTGACTGATGAAGCCGTGAAGGGTTCGACCACATGCGGCGCGAGGTTGAGGAACGGACCGCCCGTGAGCAGCTGCTCACCCTTGCAGGTGCCCGACAGGATCGATCCGGCCGCCTTGTCGAAGGCGATCTCGAAGTCGGCTCCGGTCACCGTGATCCGATCCGCGCTCTCGACGAGTGCCGGAGCGGGGCCCCGCGGTTCGGGAAACTTGACGGTGCGCTCCACGAGTGGCAGCAGGAACTCGTCCACCAGGTATGTGTAGCCCGGTTGACGAGCCGTGAAGCGCAGGTGGACTTGATCGCCCACCCGCCAGACGCGGCCGGGGATGACGAGTTCTCCGTCGGCGTGCGGCGCCAGGTCGGCGGCGAGCGTGCCCGACTCGCCGCCCGCTTCCCTGGCGATCTCCAACTCGTTCAGATTGGTGTGGTCGAACCAGTTCCTCACCGGTATGCGCAGCGGATTGCCGGCACCCGGATTGCCGAGCGGGGTGTTGGCGATGCGGATCGGCGAGTATCCCTTCTTGGTCAGCCAATGCTCCGGCTTGACCCGCCGCCAACCGTCGAAGATCCCCCAGCGGCCATAGCCGATCGCGGCGTCCGGTGTCAGGAACACCTCGTCGACGGTCCCCCAGATCGCTCCCCCCAGACTGCCCTCGGATGGGAAAATGCCGTCCCAGAATTTCTTCATGCTCTCGCCCCAGAAGTTGCGGATGTTCGGGTCGATCTCGGCGATCGAACCGGGCCGATAATACGTCATCACATGCACGTACTCGTCAAAGATGTACGGCTTGCCGGTCTTGTCGAAGTTCGAGTTCCACGTCGGGTAGTGGTAGCTGTCGAGGTCGAGATGCTCGTCGGTGTTCCAACCGGGAGTGTAGGCGTTGTGGCCGGTCTTGAGCGGCCGCGTCGGATCCTCGGCGCGGGCATAGTCGCGCTCGGCCTCGAAGTTCGCCCCCCACGTGACGTTCTCGTTGCCCAGCGACCAGATGATGATCGACGGATGACTGCGGTCCCGCTCGATGGTCTCGGAAATGGCTCCCATGAAGTAGGGCCGGGCCGCGGGGTCGTCGGCCAGTCCGTCGAGAACCCCCTGCGCGGCGTGGTGGTCGACCCAGCAAATCGCCATCTCCTCCTCGACGTAGATTCCATACTGGTCACAGAGCTCGAGGAAGCGCTCGGTGGTCGGATAGTGCGAGGTGCGGATGTAGTTGATGTTGGCCTCCTTGTAGAGCAGGACATCCTTCTCATCCATCTCCGGCACGTGAGCCCGCCCCGCCAGCGGGTGGATGCTGTGGCGACAGCCGCCGCGCAGCTTGACCTCCAGACCGTTCACCAGCATCCGGTTGCCGGCCATCTCGACTTCGCGGAAGCCGATCTTCTTCAC
>JAHECQ010000404.1 GCA_024641625.1 Acidimicrobiales bacterium
ACCACCACCCGATCGACCCCGAGGGACCGGACCTGATCGATCAGGTCATCGTTGGATGTCGCCGGTTGTCCCTCGACGAGCGCCGCCAACTCGCCGCGGTTGGGGACCACGACGTCGACCGACGCCAACTCGTCGGAGGACATCCTGCGTCCCGGAGCAGGATTGAGCACGAACAGGGGCCCCCGACGTCCAATGGCGGCGATCGCCACCGCCGGGATCTCGAACTGGGCCAGGACAGCCCGAGGCCTCAACCGCTCGAGCGTATCGACGACGTGTCCGGGGGTGAGGCGGGCGTTGGCCCCCGGGCTGACCACGATGCTGTTCTCGCCTGCAGCAGACACTGCAATCGCCGCCAGTCCGGTCGGCACGCCCTCCAGCTCGATCACCGCGCTGACGTCGATCGAGTCCGCCACCAGCGCATCGACGAGCTGTCGACCGGCGCTGTCGGTCCCCACGCATCCCACCATGGCCACGGCACGGCCAAGGCGGGCGGCCGCCACTGCCTGATTGGCGCCCTTGCCTCCGGGGGTCCACAGCGCATCGCCACCCAACACGGTTTCTCCTGGCAGCGGCAGCTCCTGAACCGGGATGGAAACGTCGAGGTTGAGGCTGCCGACAACCGCCAGATCGACGGAGCCACATTCGGGATTGGACACCGTCTCCCTCAGAGCTCCAACCCGAGACAGTCGAAGAGTTGGATGGAGGCAACAGCATCGAGGCTCAGCGACGCGCCGTCGCCCGGCATTCCGGTGATGACGTTGTCCTCGATGACGAACGGTTCGAAGCCGCCCTCGAACTCGGGTTCGCCATCGTTGTCACTGCCGGGAATGGCGCTGAAGAAGTAGCGTTCGAGGGTGCCGTCGCCCGGGCAGTACAGCGCCTCGCCGTTGGACACCGAGGCGCCGGTCAGGAAGCGGGCCGGACTCGAGTCGTCGAAAGCCAGCTCGAAGAGATCACAATCGGCTAGACGAACGAAGCCGACCTGCTCGGTGTAGGCACCGACGCTGGTCACCACCACCACATCCTCGGACCCGTTGCCCATGATGTCGGCGCCACCGAGCACGCGAACGAACGACCGGCGTTCGACCCCGACCAAGTCGACCTGTGCACCACCGCCCGCCGCGAGCTCGGCCACCACGAACCAACCCTCGTCATGCTGCACCAGATACACGGTGTCGGGGGCACCGTCGCCATCGAGATCAGCCGACACCGGCTCGGAAGCCTCGCCCGAGGGAACGCGCGGGTCTCGACAGCCCGACGCCGACGTGATCGGCGCAGAGGCGGCCGAGGTGGAGGTGACGACGGCGCTCGTGGGCGGCGTCGCGAACGGCAGCGTCGGTGACGCCTGAACGGTCGAAGGCGAGACGGTCGAAGGCGACACGCTGGAGGACGGTGCCGCGGACGACGCCACAGAGGAGCCGGTCGACCGATCGACCGCGGTCTCACCGGCCCCGTTGCAGGCACCGAGCAGCATCACCGTCACAAGGGCAACCGAACCTGTGATTGTTGGAATCCGCCGATTCTTGGTCACCTCAGCCTTTGAGCCCTTCGTAGATCTCCTTGCATTCAGGACACACGGGGAATTTCTGTGGGTCGCGGTTCGGCACCCACTTCTTGCCGCACAACGCCTCGAGCGGGGTGCCCTCGATCGTGCTCGGGAGTATGGCCGACTTCTTGACGTAGTGGGCGAAGCGCTCGTGATCACCGCCATCGTTGGTGAGTGGCGCGACCCGCTCCTCGGTGGTGATGCCTCCCTCGGTGCTGACACTCGCCTCCGTGGCAGCGCTCCCGACGCCGAGCGTGTCCGTCGAATGGCCGGTCGAGTTGGAGTTCGAGAATGGTGTCATGGTCGCCTTCTGCCTGGCCGATCGGGGTGACAGAGTCCAGGATACCCTTGGCCCCGAGCAGCTACCGATGGAATGGGGAATCGCATGTTGGAACCAGGGAGCATGGCGCCGGACTTCACCGTCTTGGACCACAACGAGGCGAGCGTCACGCTCTCGGGACAACGTGGCGGCTGGGTGCTCCTCTGGTGGTATCCGAAGGCCGACACCCCCGGTTGAACGCTGCAAGGACAGGGCCTGCGTGATCAGGCCCAGACGTACGCCGATGCCAACTGCACCGTTCTCGGGATCTCCTTCGACACACCTGCCGACAACAAGGCATTCGCCGAGAAGTTCGACTTCCCGTTCCGTCTGCTCTCCGACGTCGACAAGACGGTCGGCACGACCTACCAGACACTCCGAGAAGCCGGTGACCCCTACGCCGACTATCCGCAACGAATCAGCTACCTCATCAATCCCGATGGCGTCATCGCCAAGGCGTACGCCGTCACCGATCCTTCCGGTCACGCTTCGGAGGTCCTGACCGACCTCGCTGCGCTCCAGCACTAGTCCTCCGGAAGCACACGTCGTCCCGAAGCACCGGTCATCTGGTCGCCCCCCGGCCGGCGTGCCATGCTGAGCGGCATGGAAACCATCGGGGACATCACCATCACCATCGGCGACGACCATGTGGCCGTCGTCGAGAACCACCGGGCACCACACAACTTCTTCAGCCTGAGGATGCTGCACGACATCGGGCGAGCCTTCGCCTACGCCGCCGACAACGGGGCTCGCTGCATCCTGCTCTGCGCCGAGGGCAAGAACTTCTGCGCCGGGGCTGACTTCAGCCCGAGTGGGGGCCGCAACCAGGCCGACGACCCCGACCTGGCCGGCCGACACATCTACGACGAAGCCGTGGTCCTCTTCAGCTGCCCCATTCCAGTGGTCGCCGCGGTGCAGGGTGCCGCCGTCGGCGGTGGCCTGGGCCTGGCCTGCATGGCCGACTTCCGGTTCGGTACGCCCAACACCCGGATGACCGCCAACTTCGCTCGGTTGGGATTCCATCAAGGCTTCGGTCTCAGCGTGACGCTGCCGGACATCGTCGGCAAGCAGCGGGCTCAGGAGCTCCTCTACACCGGCCGACGGATCAATGGTGAGCAGGCAGCCGAGATCGGTCTCCTCGACTACCTTGTCGACAACGACGACGACCTTCGGGCCGAGGCACACAAGCTGGCCGCCGAGATCGCCGGCTCGGCGCCTCTGGCGGTCCGGTCGATCAAGAACACCCTGCGGGGACACCTCCCGGTGGCCATCCGCGAAATCACCAACCACGAGCGCGTGGAACAGGATCGTCTCCAGAAGACCAACGACTGGAAGGAAGGCGTGAAGGCCATGGCCGAGCGCCGAGAACCCAACTTCACGGCAAGCTGAGTTCCACCACCCCGATTTCAGAGGCCAGATGCGTCATCGGCACATCGTGAGGCTCGACCGGTAGCGCACTGACGAGGTAGCCGTCGGTCACGCCGATTCGCAACACTGCGCTCTCCAGACGGCCGAGGAATCGGTCGTAATGGCCGCCGCCATGCCCCAGACGCCCCCCGCGGAGATCGAAGGCCAACCCCGGCACCAACACCATCTCGATCTCGGCGTCGGGAATCACCGGGGCGTCGGCGAACGGCTGCCGGAACCCGAATCGGTGAGTCTCCAAGGGCACGTCCGCGGGATGGACCGTCAGATCGTGACCCGCTGCGGGCGTCCGAGTGAGGGCGAAGCGAGCCAGATCCCGACGCCCGAGCAATGGGCCGAGGTCCGGCTCACCAGGCATCGCGGCGTAAGCGACCACCCATCCCGATGGTCGTTGCCGGATCAGGAACCGTTCGAGGCCGGCTCGAACGCGGGCATGATCGATCGAGAGATGGCGGCGATTTCGGATGGCCAGCCTCCGCCAATCGGCCTTGTCCCGTTCGAGCGGTGTACTGCTGACCCTCACCATGGTGAAGACGATAGGACGTGGGCCGCCCTTCGGCTCGAATCGATCGACCAAACCGATCAGCCAACCAGCCGACGTCGGGAGGTGTTCCCCTCGATGCCCCTGGTGGCGCCGATGGCTGTCGCCTAGGGTGACCAGGGTGGCTGCGACTCCGGCAATGACACTCGCCGAGCGGGTGGGGGCGTTGGTACGCATCCCCTCGGTCAACCCACTCCAGGCCGGTCCCCGCTCCGGGACC